>NZ_JAJDJV010000013.1:0-114083 GCF_020567625.1 Enterococcus sp. BWT-B8
ATGCTTGTTGGAAGAGATGGCCCAACTATCCTTGACTACGTGAGCTCCCCTTACTAGGAAACAAAAAAATTGAATAACGAGAGAATTTCAATAAGTGGCTAACTTGCACTTGAAATTTGCGAAAAATTATTTTACAACAGTTTTGTTTTTCTTACTTAAAAAAATATCAGGAAAATCAATAGCTGATAAGGGAATAGTCAGATGGGGAACAAGATGGAAAAAAGTTTTTACTGTAAAAACAGGATATTTTTTTTAAATAACAAAATCTGAATCTTTGACCAGATTTTTACATAAGGATATACTCAACTTAACAACAGAGAATTACGGAATTCCCTGTCATTTTTCATCAGACTCAAAAAGGAAAAGAAAATTTACTTTTTTTTCAGTCCTGTATGAAAAAGTTGATCTCAGGATGAATCATTTGTTTGTTATAGTTTATCTTGAAGAAAGGGTTGGCTAATATCCCTTTTAAAAAACACAAAATAATGGGAGTGATTGAAATGAGTACATCAAGATTGGTAAGGACGTTTGAAGAGTTGGTAACAATTGATTCGGTTTCAGGAAATGAAGCAAAGGTTCATGAATTTTTGAAGAAAAAGTTTGTCTCTTTTGGAATGACAGTTACAGAGGATGAGAGTATGGAATCAACAGGCTTAGGTGCAAATAATATGATTGCCACACTTAAAGGAGCTGTCGGGAAAGAACCGCTGATGTTTTCTTCACACACGGATACAGTGACACCGGGAAATGGTATCGAGATGATCGAGAAAGACGGCGTTCTCTATTCTAAAGGAGAGACAATTCTTGGAGCAGATGACAAGGCTGGAATTGCGATTATGCTGGAAGCAATTCAGCGGATTAAAGAAGAAGGAATTAAAACTGGTGATTTGGAATTTGTCCTGTCTCCGGGTGAAGAAATCGGCTTGATCGGCTCTTCTGCGCTGAATATGGATTTAATAAAATCCCAAATCGGCTATGTACTTGACAGCGGAGGTTCTGTAGGACGAGTAACAGTTGCCAGTCCGACACTTTATATGTATGACGCTGTAATAACCGGAAAGGCCGCACATGCGGGACTTGAGCCTGAAAAGGGTGTTTCAGCTGTGGCAATTTTGTCAGATGCATTAAAGAAAATAAAAATGGGCAGAATTGACGAGCGGACAACTGCCAACATAGGAGTTATCCAGGGGGGCGAAGCCACGAATATTGTGATGGACTCGCTTCTGGTAAAAGGAGAAGTTCGTGCAATCGATCCTGAAAAAGCAGAGGAGCTGATTGCTGAAATGACTGCAGCGTTTGAACAGGCAGCCTCCCTTCATGGCGGAACAGTGGAGATCACCATAAAGAAAATGGCGACAGGATTTGATGTTGATAATGACGAAAAGGTTATGCAGCTGCTTTTGTCAGCAGGTGAAGCGCTTGGTTATGAAGTGATCAGAGAAACAAGCGGAGGAGGAAGTGATGCCAATGTTTTCAATGAGAAAGGAAAGCGTGTGGTCAACCTTTCGATAGGTTATGAAAAAATCCATACAACGGATGAATATATTCCGGTAGCAGAAATGGAAAAGGCAGTTTTGCTGGTCATGGAGCTGGCTAAGCAGTCACCGGAGAGAACAGGGGTGTGACAATGAAAAAGCAGGGAACACAAATTTTAAAGATTGCTGCAGCAGTTTTGCTGCTGGCAATCAGCATCAACATGTTTCTGGGGCCGCATCATATTGCGGCCGGCGGGGTGAGCGGTATTGGGATTTTGCTTGAATACATGCTTGGAATCAATAGAGCATGGGTGGTTCTGTCATTTAATGTGGTATTGCTGATACTTGCTGCAATTTTTCTTGGAAAAAAAGTTTTTTGGAATACGTTGTTCGGCAGTATATTATTTCCGCTATTTTTACGTGTTGTTCCTGAGATTATGCTGACAACGGACCGTTTATTATCAGTGATATTTGGAAGCATCATTTTTGCAGTAGGTGTAGCTCTTTTATACAAAATACAGGCATCCAGCGGAGGAACGACAATCCCGCCACTGATTTTTGAAAAATATTTCGGTTTAAATACATCTATGGGTCTATTCTTAACGGATGTGGTAATTGTCTTTATGAGTCTTTATGTTTTTGGATTTGAGGAGTTTCTTTTTGCCATTCTGTCTATAGGAATTACATCAGTTGTTATGACCTATATTGAAACTGGCTTAAAACGAAGAAAAGCTATCATGATTATCAGTCAGTCTCATGCAGGAGATATGAGAACACAACTTCAGCATGAGATGAACCGCGGGTTGACGATTTTTGATATTCGAGGCGGAAAAGATGATGAAGGCAGAGAAATGATTTTGATGGTTGTTGCAGATCAGGAATATCCTCGAGTAAAAAGAGTGATTGATCAAATTGATCCGGACAGCTTTGTGATTACTTACAATGTTGCTGAAGTACATGGATTGGGCTTTACGTATCATCCAATCCAGTAGGAGAAAAAGGAGGAAATAAAAATGGAACCAATATTGGCTTTTACAATTGTTATGTTAATTTGGACAGTGGGGGAACTGGTTTCGTCGAAAACAAAAGCATTGATTTCAATGATGCTTGTAGCATCCATGATTTTTCTAATCGGATTTGCTGCAGACTTGTTGCCTCATGATCTGATCCAACAATCCGGACTGCTGGGGTTGGGGAGTGCGGTAGTGGGCGTAATTATTGTTCACCTTGGAACAATGATGAGCTTTGAAGATTTGAAGGCGCAGTGGCGAACCTTTGTGATCGGTTCAATTACTGTAGTGGTTATGTCTCTGGTGTTGATTTTTATTGGAGAATTAATCTTTGACCGGAATATTGCAGTTGCTGGAACAGCAGCGATTACCGGCGGAACGTTGTCCATTCTGATGGTTCAGGAAAAAGTTACAGAGCTTATGAGCGCTGGAGGAGATTTAGGTCTGCTGTCAGGATACCTTTTAGCGGTTTTCCCTCTGCTGATTCTCAATCTAAAGAATCTGGTCGGATTTTTAGTAACTGCAAATATTTTAAAGAAAGAAGCTACACGGGTGCAGGGAGAGTATCGTAAAGGAAATCTGACGTTTTATGAAAATGAAGTGAAGGAAAATATAAAAGAACAGAGCACAAGTATTCTTCCGGAATTTCTTCAGACTGCCTATGGTACGTTGTTCATTTTAGGAGCTACAGTTTATGTAGCCAGGCTTTTAAGCGATTTGACGAATGGAAATATTAATACCTTCGTGATTGCTTTGCTCCTAGGTATTATCTTGAGACACTTTAAAATACTGAAGCCCAATGCATTGTCATCAACAGATGCTTTTGGTTTGATGATGGTTTCAATAATGGTTATTGCCTTTGGACCTTTGGCGGATATTGTTCCAGCTGATCTTCTTAATCTGGTTGGACCTATTGCTTTCTATCTGGCAGCAGGAGTCCTGGTAATTTTCCTAATCTCTTATTTCCTTGGAAAAGCGGTCGGCTATTCAGGACCATTGTCTATTGCTGTTGGGATGACGACACTCTTTGGTTTTCCGGGAACAATGGTCTTAACGAAAGAAGCTGCAGCAGCAGTAGGTGAATCAGAAGAGGAGATTGCTGTAATTGAGCAAAATTTACTTCCGATCATGGTAACGGCAGGATTCTCAACGATTACAATCACCTCTGTACTTACAGGAGGATTGATTGTCGGACTGATGCTTGGTTAACTGAATAACCGAAAAATAGTATGCGGTGAGAGCTGATAGTTGCAGCTCTCCCTGCCTTTCCGGCAAAAAGTATGAGTTGTTAGGTAGAAGGGATGGAAACGATGAATCAGTCACTTTCACATTGTCAAATGGAAATTCGCAATGCTCAATTTTTTTTTGAGTGCGCGATGAAGGAATGCGAAACGAAGTTTAATATATTACTTGCCGAGTTGTCTTTGAAGAATGAACATACGGCGATACAGCGAATAAGCTCCAGAGTAAAAAGCAGCAGTTCGATTTTTGAAAAATGCCGAAAAAAGAAGCTGCCTGTGACAACTGACAGTATTTTAAACGGAATTTTTGATGGAGCTGGTGTTCGAATTATTTGTTCCTACATTGATGATGTTTACAGAATTAGAGAGATGTTTTTAGGACAGGATGATGTAGTTCTTGTGAAGGAAAAAAACTATATTCAATGTCCCAAAGAAAATGGCTACAGAAGTCTTCATTTGATTGTGCAGATCCCTGTATTTTTATCTACAATGAAAAAAAAGGTGAATGTGGAGGTTCAAATTCGTACTGCAGCAATGGATTTCTGGGCAAATCTTGAGCATGAATTAAAATATAAAAATGAATACAAAGACATGACGCTGATTCAAGAGCTGAAGCATTGTTCAGAGACGGCACACTTGCTGGATAAAGAGATGCTGCATTTAAGAGATAGAATCACATTGTTTAATCATTCGTCTTTATCAGGATAAGAGGTGTAACATGAAAATAAATAAAAAATACATAATCATCACTATTATCGGCTTGGCTGCTGTTTATTTTATCTTCTTTTTTAAACTGCCCAACCGATATATATTGAAACCTGGACCTTTGGGGGATGCTGTTCAGATGGTTTCTGTAGCAAATACACCGGAAACGACAGAAGGGAAGGCCTTTGTCACTACAGTCAGACGACGTCAAGCGACGTTAGCCAGCTATCTGGCAGCTCTGGTCTCTTATTATTCGGATGTGAAAACAGATTACACGAATCAGGGGATCATGGGGAGAGATAACCAGGATATCCAACGAGCCTTTATGGCGAACTCTCAGCAAAAAGCGATCGTTGAAGCTTATCGGGCAGCTCAGATTGAAAATGAACTGAAAGCTGTAGGCATAAGAATTATGGCAGTCAATCGGGAGGCTTCAAGCTTAGATGATTTACGGGTCAATGATATTTTGACAGCAGTGAATGATGAACCGTTTTCGCAGGAAATACTCTCTGCTCTACCAGAACTGCTTCGTGCGGGAGAGACTAAGCTAACCGTTATCAGAAATGGAGAAACAGTAGATTTAACTGTGGAAAAAACAGAGCTGGAAGGGTATTTGTTAAGTGCTGTGCTGGCTATCGAGGAAAAAACACCATCAGTTATGATTGATTCAAAAGGCTTTGGCGGACCTTCGGCAGGAGCAATGCTTACATTGAGTATCTATCAGCAGCTTACCGGTCAGGACTTGCTGCAAGGCCGAACGATTGCCGGAACTGGCACGATTGAAGAATCAGGACTAATAGGTCAGGTTGGCGGGATTTCACAAAAAGTAGCGGCTTCTCACTCCGCAAGGGCTGAAATCTTCTTTGTTCCTGACTGGGCAGACCTTGATGTGACCTCGGAGTCAAATTATGCTGAAGCAGTGAGAACAAGAGATTTTTTGCAGTCGGATATGGAAATCGTTCCGGTAAATAATCTGCAGGATATCATCAGTTATTTAAAAGAAACTCAGTAAGCCCAATACGCAAACGAGTCTATACAATAAGTCCATAGAAAAACACCAATGAAATACCTGAATAGGGTTCATTGGTGTTTTTAGGTAAAATAAAAGAGTACAGATTGTCCCTGTACTCTACCTAGAAAGGACTAAAACAAATGCATACTGATTCTAACATGCAATCAACTTACTTTGGAACTATTCACTTTTTATGTTCCATCAAAAAATAATACCGCAGGGTTCATTAACGACCTCGTTGAAGCTCTCCAAATTTCTGAACCTTATCTGTTTGGCAGACCCAGAGAGTATGACCTGAACGCTATGTTGAAATTACTTTTATTCGCTTACACCCGCAGTGTCTTCAGTAGTCGGAAAATCCAGCAGTTAGCCAAAGAAAATCTTTCTGCCTGTTGGTTGACTCAGGAACTGGTTCCCTCCTATATATCGGTCTAGTATGTTGACCACCTTAAAATTAAATGATGCTTCTAACCCAAGAAATGTGCAGCCAGCACGGGAGCAACTCGGCAAAAAACGCCGATTTCATCCCTAACTGGAGTCAAACTAGCTGTAAAAATTATAGAAACAGCTGGTAATTCCCCAGTTGCTTTTGAGGCTGCTCGTTCTTGTTGTTAAAGCATACAAGTTAAAATTTTCTATCATTGAATATCATTTATGAACGATCTCTTAATATAATTTGGTCAGAGCACTAGGATAAGTCATCCGAGATTCATTATAAAGGATTTTTTTTGTTTTTGGATAGTGAATAGTTTAACGCAACATCAAGGATAAAACCAGTGAATAAAATTTCTAGTAAAAATTTCGTTCACTGGTTTTATGAATTTATAAGATGATTTTAATAGGTTTGATACGTAAATGCCCAGTGGTATCTTCTATGGTTAGGAAATACATAGGAGGAAGCCTTTCTTTCATAAAATGACCTGGTATAGCCATTTCTAAAGCTTAAAGATCGCCATTGAATGTTTAGTAATGAAGACCAATCTCTCCCATTGTACAAGATCTGATCAGCAATGTTAGGTACGGATTCTACGTAGGCTCGTGTTTTTGGCTCAAAATTACCAAGTATTTCTGTTAGTGCGTCATTTCCCTCTAAATAGTTTGATGTTGCTGTCTCATCCGTTTCTGCAGCTGAAGCAGAATATAGACCTAGACTAAAACAAGAAAAGCTGATAACGAATAAACAAAATGATGTGATAACTTTTTCATAAAAAATTCTTTCTAAACGTTTTTTTGAACTCTTTTATAGTACAATAACAAAAAAATGTCTAATTGTTAATAATTTTTTAATGAAATAGTATAAAATGGAGGTATTTTATGGAGTTGATTATTGAGAATCTTACGGTGAAAATTGGAAAAGAGAAAATTATTGAACATTTATGTCTTCAAGTGGCTTCTGGTGAAGTACTGGGTGTCGTTGCACCTAATGGTACTGGTAAAACCACCTTATTTAAAACCATCGGTACATTATTGCCAATTGAACAAGGGCGAATCGTACTCTCCCATTTTGATTTGGAAACAAACCGAAAAATGTATCTGGGCAATATATTCTTTATTGAAGGTGTAGACAATTTATATGAAAATTTAACAGCAAGAGAACATTTAAATTATGTAAACCATATCTGGAAAGGGAAAGATGAGGTTGACAAAATTTTGACCTTGTTACAAATGACAGACTATGCAGATAAACCCGTTAAAAAGCTGTCACTAGGTATGAAGCAGCATCTATTGATTGGCATGTATCTAGCTAGTAATGCAACTGTTTTGCTATTTGATGAACCGCTTAATGGTTTAGACCCAACTAGTGTGGAAATCGTCAATAACTGCTTAAAAAGACTGAGTGAAGAAAATAAAATTATTCTTCTTTCCTCACACGATTTATTTAACTTGGAAAGAACCTGTTCGAGAGTTGTTTTTATGAAAAATAAAAAGATTGCTCGTGTAGTGAAACAACTAACTCATCTCGAAGAAGAATACAAGCTTATTTTTCAAGGAAAGGGGCGCTTGTAGCATGTTCATTTTTGAAATTAGAAAAATATTAAAAGAAAAGAGTTTTTATTTTCTTCTGGCGCTCTTCTTTTTGATGTTATTATCACCAGTTTTTTCAAGAGATACTTTGAATGACCAATTTCAAGCTGTTCAGCTTAAAAGCGTGCTGAAACAAAATAAGGAGAATATCAATCAATTAGCAGATATCCCGGAAGCAAGTACTCTTGTTAAAGATTTAAAGGAAGTGAATCATCGTTTAGAATCAATGCTTGAGGCGATAGAGCAGGGGGATAAGGAAGCATTAGTAAAAACAGAATATGAATTAGAAATGAAAAATTTGGAGGATACACTTTCAGGCAAATTATACGGAAGGCCGTTAGTGGAACAAGAGAAGACAGTGAAAGAGTTACACTTTTTAATTGAAAATCAGATTACACAAGTTGACTACAATAAAACGAAAATGCCTGGTCTGAATTATCTGCATATGACGGTATCATACGGTCTCCCTTATACTTTTTTCTTTATATTTATTGGTTTGATCATTTCAGGAATAATGACTTTAGAAAAAAGGAAGTACACGATTTCATTTTATAATGTACTCCCTGTTTCTCCTTTAAAGAAGATGTTCATCAAAATAGCATCAGGATTCATATATACTTTTTTAGGGACACTGTTCCTTTTCGTTATTGTCTTCCTAATCTTTAGCGCTTTTGAAGGAACAGGTTCACTGGATTATCCAGTTGGGATTATTACTAACAATGGTGAAGCCGAACTTATCACACTTTCTGTGTATTTATTACGCATTTTCGTTTTGTTTAGCTTGTGGTTGCTCTTCTTTTCTTGCCTAAGCTTTCTGATTTCGCTGTTCACAGGGAATAGTGCTGTAAATATGTCAATGCTGTTCTTTTTGATTTTGGGCGCTGAATTTTCACCATTTAAAAATGATTTTCTGATTACTTCTCACGTTAATTTTCCCAACATTGTAGTTGGCGGCTCAGGATATACAGAGCCTATAGGAACAACGATTTCCTTTCCATTTTCAGCAGGTATTATTTTGAGCTATTGCTTAGCTATACTACTTGTTTCCTATTTCGTTTTAAAAAGAAAACGTTGGGTTTTTTAGTGAAGATTGGGACTGCAATGTCATCAAAGTAAGGAATTCAGCAGGTTATTGAGAAATGGAAAAAATTGAAAATAAGTAGGACCATTTGAAAAACTGATCATTTTTTGTAAAACAGCTGTCATGGTTCTGCCTTTCTTTCATTTTTTGACAAGCCAAATAAGCCGACACTTATCTGCTTTTAGAAAGTAATGTTATTTTTTGTGGCAGAATAAACGCGGTTTTTTCCAAAGTGAGTTGACTTTCTTGCTCAAAGGCGGTGAACGTAGAGTAATAAAACAGTACCGGAGAGAATGATCTTGGACGAATTGATAAAGCTATTGGACGACCATACGACTTACATCGGACATGAACTAATTGAAGATGCTTTTACTATTTGTGTTTCGTCAAATCGACAGATTGCTGCCTGTCCTTTGTTTAAAAGCTAAATTGACTATGGAAAAGACTACTTGAAGAAAGTCCTGAATGTTCAGATTATTATTTCCCCAACACAACGTGTTGCACATGATAAAGAAGATCAAAAAATCTCTCCAGCTAATGAAACCCGCAAAATGACTTTGGAGAAAAAATACAGAAGAGTCAAAGGCTTTCTGCCGTAACGAACCGAGATGTACCGATTGTCCGCTAAGTTCCTGCTTGACAGTTGTTTGAGCCCCCTGGTATTGTTCTTGATGAATGTTTAAAATAGTTAAATTTGAGTATTTTTTTGATATCACGAGATATGGTCTGTCGTTCCCTTCTGTTTTTTTGTGTAGTGACTTAATCTTAACAGAGAACGATAGGTTATTTTACTCTGAAATAAGAACGGGACTGAGAAATTATCTCTAATTTCATCAGTCCCGTTTATTATAGAGCTTCTTTTTATAACGCCAATTATAAAAATTAAGCTAGACAATATGAAAGATCATTTATAATACACTCAATCTGTATTTCAAACTAAAGAAAACAAGGAGTACTCATAAATGATCTATATCAATATTGTTATAAACAAACTCATCTTAAATAGGATATTATTTTCATTTCAATCAACCGGTCCGTTATGCAGCTCAAGAATTGGACTGTACACTTCAGGATGATTTATAATATCTATCTGTCTATTTGACAGGGAGTAGTTCATATATCAGTGATTTCTTTTAATTCTGCTTTCTCGGTTAATGGTTTATAAATAGTAACAATTGAAAGTTTTGTCTCAGCATCTGGAACAATAGGAGTTACTTTACAAACTAACTTATAATTTACACCGGCAACGATCTGAGTACCAAGTAGGGCAAAGGGTTCTATACTTGACCCATCTAACCCACTAACAGCTTCCTTTAAAACCTTTCTTACGTCTTCTGTGATTTCTGGTGTTTCAGGAATAGTCCAACCGCCAACTTTTGTCATAAATAATTCCTCCCATGTGCTTATTTTCAAAGTAAAAATCACTTTGTAAATAAAATTATATAATGTATGTACGGATTATGCAACAAATATGGTGTGGATTTCTGGAAAATGTAATTTGATCACCACATAGCATCTTTGAAAATACGCGGTTAGGCAATAATCGGTTACTTCAAAAAATCGGTTTATGAGAAAGGAATGCTGATATGAAAAAGGAATGCTGATATGAAAAAGAAGGATTGTTTTGAATGTGACGAAGAACTAAGGTTCAATACAAATATTGGCAATCCAGAATGTGAAGATCGCGGATATATATTCATAAATTGACTATGTTGTTTTGAAAGATTTTTATGATTGAGAGCAAGAGGAGCTTTCTAAGGGCTTAGAAGCTGTTAGGATGGAGTATTTTCCAAACGGTTTTATATAAAAGTGATCTATTTCAAAAACCGTTGTTTTTGAGAAGAGAGAATTTTTATTGACATGGAATGACTACCATAAATACAAAGGTAAGGGCGGTCAATTTAGCTTTGATACAGAAAAAGATGAATATGTTAGATGTGGGCTATTTTTATAAGAGTATTCAGATGTATTGGGAGAAAAATTACCTGATGACTGCTATGTTGATGGTTTCAGAAATGATCTAACAGTTTGCAAATGGTGTGCCCAAAAATTGTCAAACAAAGTGTAGCCTATTCAATCTCATAAAAAAGAATCGGAGACTGGGATGAAATGATAGGCTCTCTATAAAATAGAGCTATTTTTCCTTGTCTACTTTATAGGGAGCCTATCCATCCTGCTGACTGCTTCTTATCAAGTCATCTTTAATGTTGATTTTATCTTTTTTTCCCTCAATGCTGCCAGGTTCAGAATAAAGAACGCTGCCGCAAAGCATAGAAGAATCATGAGGTTAAACAGAAAATCCTTCTGGAAGTCTGCATTCAGCTGGGCAGATTCTGCGATCAGCTCATTGGTTCGTGCAAACCAGTAAGTTGGCGTGAACGAACCAATTTTTAAAACGAATACCGGCATGATCGAAGCTGGAACGAAGATACCACCCAAGAAGCAGCTGCCCATGATAAAGACATTGTTGATACCGCCGATGGCTTCATTGTTGTGGATAAAGCTTGTAATAAAAGTTGAGAAACTGACCATGACAATAAAGAACACTGCGGTATTTAGTAAAGTATAGCCTGTATATGCGTTGAAGCCGCTCCTTGTAAAAATCAGCATATAGATAATAAATGCCAGTGTGATAGCAACAGAATAACCGAGCATACCTATGGAAATCCGACGGGAAAGCTTTTGCTTGGAAATTGGCGAACAGTTATTGCGGCGCTTAATTTCTGGACGGTTAAAGGCCAGATTAATGACTGCATAGCCGGAAAAAATGGAGGTGAACAGTCCATACGCCAATAAATTAAATACTCTTGCTGTTACCAGTCGATTTTGCTTTTTGGCATGATTTGCATTCAGCACAACTTTCCCATTGGAGATGAGGCTTTTGTTTGTTGTTTTAATAAGTTCAGAGGTTTCCATATCTGCTGCTTTTTGAAAATCCAAATAGGTATTCAGATAGTTATTAATATAGGTATCCATTAATGATTTTGAGAAAGAGTCCGGTCTTGTCTGAACTTCCATCATAGGTATTTTGCCCGCTGAAAGTTTAGAAGCAAAGCCCTTTTTGATTGTCAGGATGTAATCAGTCTGACGGAAATACAGCGCATCATCTTTACTTTTTTGATTATTTTCAAGCTTCATAACATCAGCATGCTGTTCAATGTATGAAGCTAAGGCTTTACTAAGCTCAGAGTTGTCTTCGTCAATGATGGCTGCAGCAGCTGTTTCCAGATTGCTGACATCAGCCGAAGAGGAGCTGGAATATAAAAAGGTGACTGCAAACGTAATGATGACACCTAACAGCAGTGAACCTTTATTCTTTTTAAGGATTTGCAGGATAGCATTATAGATGGTCATAGTGAGCCTTCCTTTCGAAGTAGAAATTTGCAAGAATAAAGAAAACAGTAAAGCCGATTAAATATAGAATATTTGTAAAAAACGGTTGGATATCGCTGTAGTAATACAACTGATAAAAGCTTTCGCTCAGCAAGTTGACCAGATTGATGCGCCCTAAAATCGGGAAGTTCATATCAATCGTATATTTGATTTGTTCGGTTCCCATCATGCCGGCTAAAAAACTCATCATCATAGTCAGTGAAATGGCAAGCGATGATTTTTTGTTGAAATCTCCTTTAACTGTATGGGCAATAAATGATCCGAAAGCAAGTGCACATAGACATCCTAATGCGCAGGTAAGGATAATCCAGCCCCAGCGCTGCCCGAAATCTACGCCGTAGACAAAGTGGAATACAGCTAATTGAATAAGTATTTCCAGGAAAAACAACGTATACGCAGCGAGCATATTGCTGATAATAATCAATAGTTTATTTGTTGGTGCCATGCTCAAACGAATCCCGTTTGGCGACTGATCAGCTTTTTCGTCATTGACATTTCTCAAACCCCAGAAAAATCCGTACATACAGGCCATTCCAACGAGGGTGAAGAAGTAAAAGCTTTTAGTACTGCCGTTTTTTGAATACTCATTTTCCTCAATAAAGTTTTTCTGTGAAAAATAATCTTCTGTAAGCTGCTCCGGTGTTACTTGCCCGGAAGCAAGCAGTGTCTCTATCTTTTGTTTTTGCTGCAGATATTGATCCAAAAATTCTTTTAAAATAGTCTGGCTGATGCCGTCTGCTGCAATATGAAGGGTAATTTCATCTCCGTCAAAGCTGTAATAGCCGCTGATTTTTCCGCCTTCCAGCTGCTTTTGAGCTTCTGCGGCAGACAGTTCTTTATTTTTGAATGCAGGCTTTTCTCCCACTTTTAGCTGTTCTAAAATGCTGGTGAACGGTGCAATATTTTCTTCATTTTTAGTAACAACAGCGATATCTGACGGCTCTACAACATCCAGATTATCCAATCCGCTAAACGCAAAGTTAAACAGCAATCCCAGAACAATTGGGAAAGCCAATGTCCAAAACAACAACGAATAATTTTTTGACATAACCTTTATGCGATATTTATATAAATGCCAAAACATAATTTTCCTCCTAATCCCGCAGCTCTTTGCCGGTAATTTCAAGAAACACATCATTTAACGTAATTTCCTGTGTGCGGATACTTCCATATGAGACAGCCTGCTGCTCCAAATAGTTCAGTAATTCGATAAGTGTCGTTTTCGTATTTGAAGTCTGGATGGTCAGATAATTGTCTTCATGAACAGCTTCCAGAACGTTTGCCAGCTGATGGATTTGCTGGATATGGCTCTGAGAAAGCTCGGGAATCTCGAGAACCAGTTTTTCATTGTTGCGAATCATGTCCTTCAACTGTTCTTTGCTTCCTTCTGCAATCACCTGTCCTTGATCAATAATGACGATTTGATTGCACAATAATTCAACTTCTTCCATATAATGTGTGGTGTAAACAATAGTTGCTCCTTGAGCATTCAGTTCTTTGATACTGTCCAGAATTTTATTCCGGCTTTGCGGATCAACAGCCACAGTTGGCTCGTCCAGAAAGATTAATTCCGGTTTATGAACGATTCCGCAGGCGATGTTTAGTCGGCGTTTTAGCCCGCCGCTTAATTTGTTCGGAGTAAACTTTATAAATTCTTCCAGTCCGACGAGTTGGATGACCTCATCCACATGTTGAATGCGTGCGGCCTTATCTGTAATATACAGACCACAGTAATAATCAATGTTGTCTTTCACTGTAAGTTCTTCAAAAACAGCTACTTCCTGAGGAACGATACCAATTCGGCGCTTCAAGTCATAACGGTTGGGCGCCATCGGTTCTCCAAAAAGTTTGATTTCACCACGGTCATAGGAAAGAAGGGAGAGCATACAGTTGATTGCTGTTGATTTTCCGCTGCCATTCGGTCCGAGTAAACCAAGAATGTCGCCGTTTTTTACGTTCAAATTAAAATGATTTAAAGCAGTTAAGTCCCCATAGCGTTTTACCAGATTATTTATTTCGATGATCATATGAAAAACTCCTTTAAAATTTCTTTATACTATGACTCACTAGTGTTGCATTAAAATCTCCACCTATTCCATAACACAAAAAAATCCTTTATAATTGAACTCGGATGACTTATCCAAGACCAATATAAAGGACTATACATGGATAAGTATAAAACAAATTCAGCATTTAATAAATGGTTTTCTGCCATAAAATTAGAAACTCTTTCTGTTTACTCAAAAAAATGGATTCTTGATTACAATTCGTATCGTAAAAAATTGTCTTTTGAATCGGTCTTGAAACTCTTTCTCTACGCAATTAACGAAGAAAAAGAGAGTTTACGTGATTTGAGCACCGCTCTGATTAACCGATCGCTTCAAATAGAAACCGATGTGACAACCATTAGTCATACCCAATTATCTCGTGCGTTCAACGCACTTGAACCAAAGGGATTAGAAGACATTTTCCAACAGCTTTTAGAAAAAGTCCAGCACCAGATGAAACCAACCAAGCGAAACAGTCTTTATCTGATTGATTCCAGCACTTTTTCTCTCAGCTTGAAGCGACACAAATGGGCGACTTTTCGAAAAACCAAGTCAGGAGTCAAACTGCACTTGAATTACTGTTATATGGATGATGCCACGATGTATCCTGCTGATTTCACTTTGACTAATGCCCACAAACATGATGTTAATCAGTTGAATGTGTTAGTGAATCAACCCGAAGCGACCTATGTCTTTGATCGTGGCTATTTGGATTTTGAAAAGATGGATCAGATGCATTGGGATGGTTATTTCTTCGTCACGCGTATCAAGAAAAATACCAATGTTCATGTAGTAGAAACGTTGGACCCCTCACTCAAAGAAGGAATGCTGCGAGACGAACTCGTTCGTTTAGGTTCTAAAACCTATTTGACAGCGAACTTCCGACTAGTGACCATTCAAGACAAAAGTGGGCGTGCGTTTCAATTCATTACCAATCGAATGGACTGTTCTTCAAAAGAAATAGCAGATATGTACCATGCTCGTTGGCAAATCGAATTGTTTTTCAAACATATCAAACAACACATGACCAGTAAAACGTTCTTTTCTCAAAGCGAAAAGGGCGTGCATAATCAATTGATTTAAACGATGATTTCCGCTCTGTTAACCTTCCTCATTAAAATAGAGACGAACACGAAACAATCTGTTTTCCAAATCAAACGATTCTTTCGCTATTTATTGTTCCGTCCATTTGAATGTTGGTTAGAGAAGTTGATACCTACGTGAGAAAAAGGATGCGTAACTTTTTGTTTTCAGTTGAATATTCGCACAAAAATTTCTGGAAAACAGTCATCCCTTGCGTCAGCACAGTTTTTTTTCACAAATTCCACAGAAGGTAGTTTTCAGAATATTCTAAAAGGGTTTTATGCAACACTAGTGAAATAATATGGTTGTCTTAGCTTATACTCTCTATTTACTATCACATAGCTTATTTTTTATAATTCTAAATTTTATATAATTTGATTTGTCAAATTAAGTTAGACAATACGTCCTCATGCATGTAGCTCATAAATATTTCCAATGGTGTCCGGTAGTTCAATGATTTTCCAGGAATGTGATTCCGTCTAGAAGCCACTGCCGAGACAAACTGTTGATCCACTGTATTAAAATCCATTTGTTTAGGCAACCCATCTTTTCGTAATAACCCGTTAGAGTGTTCATTTGTGCTCACTCCTTATAATTCTTTCGACGGAACTATTTTGAGTGTAGCACAAATGACTTTTTATTTTTTGTCTAACTTAATTTTACTATCTGCGAAACAGCGGGACTGTTTAGGTCATTCAGATATCCAAACAATTATGAACATCTATGCTCACGTTACAAAAGAACAAAAACAAAGAACAGCTGCTTTATTTGCGAGCTATACCGGAATATAAATGGCATTTAGTCCAAACAAAAAGGACTAAAAACAATTGATAAACCCTAACAAATCAACGTTTTTAGTCCGATTTAATTAAAACTCTATGGAGACGGCGGGGGTGCAATATTATGCGTTAAGGTACGATAGTCAGCGTATTTCTCATATGAAACTAAAAAAAAATAATTAGTGTTAGTCACTGTGTGAACCCATATCATAGTCAAAAATCAGGGCAAGAATTTGTATCGAAGCCGATGAAATCAACTGCACGAAACGGAACATCTTTGTATATTAGAGCTCAATTGTAAAAAAAACATACTTTTATTCTAAGCATGTTTTTTTATTTTACATTTGATAAATAATTTGAATATTAAACGGTTTAATCAATCCAATAGTTTGCATAGCAAAACAATAGTTGTTTCCAAAACCAACTTGAACGTTCTCATATTTGCTCCAAGCAAAATCGTAAACATCATTTACTGTCACTGTAAATTTATATCCTCCATTAGCCTGCCGTACATAGTTTATTACATAACTAACATTGTGAAGAGCCCAGTATGGATCACCAGAAGTAAATGCGTACGATCCTCTTTGGACATACGTTGAAAGATAGGAGCCATTTTTTTTGAAATCACTGTAATTTGCATTAAGTATAGGTGTTGCAATAGTCTGTGCCCAACTATTATTTTTTGACAAATAAAGCGAAGGTGCTGCTGCCCCAGGACTAGTTACTTCTGCATGTGCCATATAGTTCGCTGTCATAGTCCCACCCCTACTAGCTACTAGAGTTTGACCTGCACGATATGCTTTCTTCTGAATAATGAATGGATCTACAACTCTTTGATTCCTTGGGATTGCCTGCTCATTTAAATTAGGATGCACAACTTGTTCTGTTGTTTTTATTTCATTAGCCTCGGATTTACTCTCAATTGAACTTATAATGTACTCATTATATTCCTGATTCGTTATTCCTGAGTTTTTATCAACTAACCCCAAAATTTCATCAATATAGCTGCTATTTCCCATATTGTCTTGTAAGAAATCGTCAATTCTCGTTTGAGTTTTGGCAGTAATATAGAGCTCTTCCTTTTCATCTTTCAAAACTGCGTTTTCTGGATTTTCTTTTGTTATTTCTTCAACTATTTGTTCATTACTTAGCTCTTCCGCATAGGAATCACCCCAAATCCCAATTACACCAAACAAAAATAGACCTAAAACTAGAATTTTTTTCATATTCACCCTCCTAAATTTAATGTATTTATTCTATTACGATAATATCATTATGTCAAAAATAATTTAAATAAAACTAAAAGAGCAGGTAGAATAAAGGGGCGTGCGCAACTGATTGGCCATTGAATCGGAGTCATTAGCCTGCGATTAGTTGAAGCAGCAGTTGTTGAAACAAGCCCTGTCATTCATGAGTCCAATAGCTTCGAGTCTCTTGAAAGGACACATGTTGGCAGAGGTGGTCAAACTGGATTTTTTCCATAAACTCTTTGACTAGAACAAGGCCAGAGTTGGAAGAGAGAGTACGTTTGGTATTGAATTGAAGAACAGAATAGTGTAAAGTCAACATAGAGAACACTCCTTTGCTTTGTGGTTTTAGACGACTTAACAATACCATAGGGTGTGCTCTTTTGGTACACAAAATGGGGGAAAATCCAAAATAGCTGTAAAGCAGACAGGACGTAGCTTTAAAGCTAACTATTAAAAATGTATGAATTTATAAGATATAATGCTTATACGAGTGAACTAGGAAACTAAGTGCCGAAATAGACTAAATGGATGCTCTCCATCAAAAGTAAGCTTGTTATGTAATGGTTTGATTGTCTTTTCTAACTTCAGAAAGTTTCTACTAAAAAAATAGGCATACTAAATAAACGTCGAACAGATGATTTTTTTCGACGTCTACCTTTTAGTTGCTTTATATTGAGCTTTAAGATGAATGACCATCATGGCGGCGGTTAGCCAAAGTGTCAGCCGACTTTTAGTTCGAACGCCACTGGCCTCTATGCCACAATCAACCAAGACTTGTTTGTTGATTCGTTCGACGGCTGTTCGTTGCTTCATAAGAGCTTTCCACTGGTTTGATTGACGCGGAAAAACTGGGAAGAAGCGCGGATTATCAGCCATCTTGGTGGTAAAAGGTTCGTCCGTAGGGTGAGCTTGAACAGGGCTCGGATAAGGGACAGGTCACGCATTTGGCCACCATAGCTGGGCAACGCCATTTAGTTCGCTTTCGTTGGGCGTCATTCCAGTTGAAACGCATTGGTAAGCCGCCTTCGCAGATAGGAATCCCATCTGCGTTGACCTTAAGTTCCTTATAAGTAAAGTTACCAGCTAGACGCTTATTCAAGGCAATAATGGCAGGAATCTTCCACTCTTCAAGCAAATGACAGGTTTCATAGTTATCAGAAGCAGAGTCGGACAAAAAGGCGTTGAGAGTGAACTCTGGATAAAGCGCTCGAAACTCAGCTAAAGCCACCAGAGCCGTGACACTGTCATGACGGCGAGCTTCAACCAGCCTTAAATAAATCGGTAAATCGAGCTGTAATTCTTTATGGTAAGTCGCTAAGAAATAAGCAGTGTGCCCATAATAATACTGTTCTTTATGACTATCCCAGCCCCAGGTTGCCAGAGGGTCTGAATAGCGGCGAGGGCAATTGCAAGTAAAAATACCTGCTTTTCGACACTGGCAGAGAATACGTCCATAGTTAGAGGCACCAGTGTAAACGCAGGTCCCGTCACCGCTAACAGTAAGATCACGAGAAAGCAGTCCAGCGGCGACAGAGGCATCAATACTAATCCGTTTGAAGAGCCGTTGCAGAAAGCGTTCTGGCCGATTTAAGGCAAAGTTTCCTTTGCGAATGAGTCTGGCAATTTGAGTGGTTCGTTTCTCTTTTTTCTCGGGCATCTTTTCATTCTTTTTCAATTTTTTTGTGGGTTTCCGACCTAGTTTACAGCGTAATGTAGCGACTTCCCCTGTCGGCATCAACCGCCGACTTAATTCGTAAAAAGAAGGCAGCGTCGGCAAACGGTCGAACTCAATGCCGATAATGGCGCGGAAAACAGCTCTCTTTTTCAGCTTATCAAGAAGCTTTTCCCATGAAATGTTGAGGTAGGCGCACAAGATATAAGCCCTAAAAATCTCAATTTGCGCGAGGGCAGGACGCCCAGTATGAGAATACAGTTCCCGCAGAACGGAATGAGCAGAGTCAAAATTAAGGTGTGTAAACATTTGAATGAGATCGTCATATTCGTCAAGTGCTTCTGGAGTGACAGAGCCAAGAAGGAGGAGCCGAGTATCGAGATATTCTTGATGGGATTGCAGATGTTTTAACATAAAAAAACCTACTTTCAGTGGGATACAGATTAGGCACCTGTTCTCACTGATTATGTAGGCTATTTTCAAAAGTCAAGTAAAAACCCTTGGAAACGCGTTATTTTAAAGGGATAAATAAAAAAAGCAAGTGGAGGAACTCTCAAAATTGAGAGAGCTGAAACTCGCTGGTAAAAGGTGGCTAGAGTTTCCTAGTCATCACTATACAGTTCAGGAGGAGATTATATGGGAAAAAAGATAAAACACTTTTCTTTTGTTGGGATCTTTACAACCCTTTTTACATTTGCTTTGGGTTATTTTCTTCAAACAATTCTATTTCCTATACAAGACTTGAATACTTTGTCAAAAGAAGAGCTACTAAAAACACAAAAAGAAGCTGCTCTAAATTATGATTTAGGTATTGTACTAATGAAAATATCATTAGTACTTCTAATCATTTTTGTATTTATTTACTTGTTTTTATTTTTCCTAAATTGCAAGAACAAGTTTGCCACTTATCGAAAAAAGTGAAAATCGTCTATTATTACCAGTTTCCGTTGTTGATTGGATAGGGAGCAGCGAGGTGATAGTCTGACTTGGACAGACACATTTGCCAGGCTTCCCAGACGTGAAATCACGCCACAGGAGGCTCGCTGTCCGATCAATTCACCACGAGCTGAACTTCTTGTTCAAACAGCCCCCTTGGTGTTCGATCATCTAAAATTCTACGAGTAAGGACATTCAATCTCTTGAATGTCCTTACGACTATAACCTTCAAGACTTTCATGCTTCGGTATCTTGCGCCGAATCATTCGGTTGTGTTTTTCATTCGTGCCACGCTCACAAGAAGTATAGGGATACGTGAAATAGACTGCATAATGGTCTTTAAGTGTTTTCGTTAACGAGGCAAACTCAGAGCCGTTGTCTGAAGTAACCGACTGAAAGACCCCTTTGAAGATGGACGAACCGAATTCTTTGATTAAGTGTTGAAGGGCATAGGCCACTGAATCTGCGTCCTTGTTATCAATTAAGCGAATGAGTTCAAAGTGACTCTTTCGTTCGGTCAGTGTCAATAAGGCCGTCTCTGAGCCTTCACGTTTTCCAACGACTGTATCAATTTCAAAGTGACCAAATTCTGTTCGTTCTTCGACATGAGCGGGATGTTCTTCAATACTTTTCCCCAAAACCTTCTTGTTTTTACGTGATTGCCTGGTGGTTCTTTTTCGACTAACTTGATTTTGGAGGTCAACATTTCTGATCTCAAGCAGCTGCTAATCAATGTACTTATAGAGTGTGGTTGTACAGACCATTTCTTCTGGAAAGAAAAGCTGATGACGCTTGGCAACCCTAACAGCGACATCTGGTGCATAAACCGCTGTTTTGAACTGTTCAATAAAATAGGCAAGAAAAGCTTTTACCTAATAAAACTTGCTTGTTCGGTGGCAGCGCTGGCGCTTTTCCTTGTAGAGATTCTGAGCATACTCAGGATCATACTTGTGATAGTAGTGAATCATGCCATTGATCTTGCGTATTTGCTTCACGGTACCGCGGGTTAATTCATTACTGATTGTTTGCCGACTGACACCTAAGCGTCTGCTCATTTCTCCATGGGAGAGCTTTTCTTCCAGCCAAGTAGCAATTTGACCGCGTTCAATCGCAGTGAGGTGTTTCCCTTTGGTGCGTTTTGTAGTAGAATGAGCATACGTCATAGTGAAAAATCTCCTTATTGTTTGGTTGCGGAACCTCAATAATACACGATTTTTTCACTAGGGTGTTTTTTATTTTCTGCCGTGGCTAACTTGATTATAAAATTTGCAAAAGAGAAAACTACTATAATAATTAGAGTTATACATATATGAGACAGAGAAGGTGATTTATTATGGAAAAGAGTAAAGATATTGTCCATGAGCTGTACATTAATCTTTCCAAATACTCAGGAAATGACATGGATGAGCTTAGAGAAGTGCTGCTAAAAGTTTATTCAAAGCTTGGACCTGCTGGGGAAAATCCGCCGTTAATCAATCACTTGGTTAACTTTATTTACTTTAAGGAAGTAAATGAGCGTCTGTCATTTACGGATAGTCAGCAGAAGCTGATCCGTCAGTTATTTGAAATTGGGAGTAAATCCGCTTTTAATGGTGTTTATCGTTCTGATTTTGTTGATACTGGACAATTCGATTAGTATTGTAAATTACAGTATTACTGATTTTTCACTTAATTGAAATTAAGGGGAGTTTGTATCAGTCAAAATTAAATAACGTGGAGGTGATGTGGATTATGAGTTGCAGTTACAAAAAACATTCAGTTTATAACGACGGAAGCTCAGTCAAATCTGTCTGTAAACTGCCAAGATGACGGGCTAAGCAGTAGGAAGTTGGCAATAATAAAGAGTATCAAGCTCTTGTAAATAGGTATGATTTTAATGATATTCCTCTATTTAAAGGATGTATTCAGCTATGACTAAATCAGGGTTACACTTATGTTTGGAAAGGTTTATATTTGCCTGATTGGAAGGATAGACTGTTTGGATGAGACAAAAGAAAAAGTCATGAATTACTTGAAAGTATGTTGGATGAAGATTCTGAATATATGGGATTGTGAGATAACGATGAACAGGTGAAAGAAGAGCTTTACAGGGAAATAGAGCTTCTTAGGTAGTTGGGTTGCTAAGATGCAGTAGTAGAAGGTATCTTGAAAAAAGACTTCATATACTATCTAAAAGTTATGTATATTTACTCCATTATCAACAACAATAGTGTATGTAAGCATACTGATTTTTATGATTTCTTCAGATAGTTTATTTTTCAGTACATTGGATTAAAATGATAAAAGGATTAACCAAACCTGCAAACTCAACAACCTGAAATTGGATAACGAAAGAGCTGAACCATATATTTATTTTCGCTTATCCTGTGTCCTATCGTAGAGTATCCTAATAGGTTGCTCGTATCTCAAAAAAATAAAAAGGTTGTTACACTGACTCCGTTAAGGGTTATGTGACAGCCTTTTTTCAGTCCTTTGCCAAAACAATTGCTCAAGGTCGAGCCAAAGTATTATAATTCGGTGAATTGCTTAGCTCGAATTACATCCAGTTGTTGATTACCAGCAGACAGCTTACATTTTATTTGGATGTATATGTTCTTTACAAGTATAAGAGGAAAGAACAATTTTAATGATTTCTGCCACAGTTCCTGCTTCAATTAATCTGCAGCGGCAGTACATTTCAACAGCTGTTTTGGAATTTTCTCCAAGCAATTGTACTTTTTTTCCTTGACAGACTCCGTGAATATACAGTGTTAGAGAATTATCCTGCTTATAACCAAAATTTACTGGAACAATATAAGGAAAGGGTTCATCAAATATTGTCAGACGAACTCCGTGACATTCTTCCGCAATTTCTTTTACCTTTTCCCAAGCCTAAATTTCCCATTCATTTCTTCTTATCTTCACAGACACATCCTTCTTGACTTATTATACTGCAAAGAGCAGAAAACATGTTTACCCATTAGGAAACAAGCTTTTTTTTGATATAAGTGTCTCAAATGGGGAGAGATGTCTAATGGCAAAATGTATTTTGAAGATTGATTATATTAGGGTGTGTCTGAAAACTCAAGCGGCGAATATTTTGGTGATTTTTATAGAACTCCTCATCATAAATACTCGCTTATGAACCACATAACCTGTACTTTCTTCCTTGATTTCCACAAAAACCACTGAAAAATTCAACTTCCACTACCTTTTCAGACACTCCCTAGATTTTGGTAAGTAAAATTTAATAAGGGTGTTCTTTGACAGGTACTTAGACTTGCAGATATATCGACAGTTAGGAAAATGTTTATGAGGATAGATAAATTTAGTGTTTGTGAAATTTCTGTTTCTGACCTGTTTTTAGTGATTTTTTTCTGCCATTGGTGATTGACAGGAAAATGTCTGGAGGCAGTTGAAAAATGAAGAGCGATTATACCATGCTTGCTGACTAAATTGTTCTCAGTATTTTGTAAATAAATGAGTAGACCAAATGAAGTGAGGGAATCTTTTATTGCACATCAAAACCCAAATAAGAAATTTTCTCAAAATCTTGTTGACAAAAATGATGAACGGCTATATATTTAATTTGTGAATAATACCAATGGCTCTTTTTAAGGTCCTTTGGTTTTTCCGGAAGGAGGAGGATACATTTGATCGGTTTACTGGTGGTTACTCACGGGAATTTAGGCAAGTCATTGTTGGAATCTATTGCTATTATCACTGGAGAAGTAAAATATGCAGAATCAATAGGGCTGTATCATGGAGATAGTCCGGAAGTATTTCGAGGCAGGATTCAGGAAATGATTGAAAAATTGGATTCAGGAAAAGGGGTGCTTGTTCTGGTTGATTTTTTCGGCGGAACACCTGGTAATGAGGTGTTGAAGCTGTTGCCAAGAGAAAAAATGAAAGTGCTTTCCGGAGTGAATATGGCGATGCTTTTGGAGGTTGTTGTGAACCGGGATTTTTCAAATGACGTGGAACAGATTGGCCGGATAGCGTTGGAAAGCGGAAGCAGGAGCGTCATGGATTTAAATAAAGCATACAATAATATGATAGAAAGGACAGGTAAATAATTATGGGTATTGTATTGGCAAGAATCGATGACCGTTTAATTCACGGACAAGTCATGACATCATGGCTTAATTATACTGGTGCAAACAGAATCATTATCGTAGATGAGGAGACAGCGAATGATACGTTTTTAAAGATGATAGTGACTTCTGTAGCTCCTGCAAATATAAGAACGGAGGTTTTTGATATTGAAGGAGGAGCCGAAATATTAAGCAATCTTGGTGAATCAGATAAGGTAATTGTTTTAGTAAAATCACCTTCTTGCTATGTGGAATTGCTGAAAAGAGGCGTAGCACTGGAAAAGGTGAATATTGGAGGAATGGGTGCCAAAGAAGGTCGTTCTAAATTTTATAAAAATATTTCTGCATCTGAAGAAGAAAAGGGTTGGTTAAAAGAGCTGATTGACAATGGTGTCAATGTTAGTATTCAAATTATTGCTGAAGATAAGTCCATTGATGTTTCAAAGTTAGTAAGTTAGGAGGAATAAGAGAATGGGTATTTCATTTATACAGGCAATCTTAATTGGTATCGTTTATTATCTTGGTGTTACAGGCACTCCGTGGTTCTCATTACTGGGAAGTATTTCATTTATGCAAAAGCCTCTTGTAGCAGGAACGATTGTTGGATTTATTCTGGGTGATCCTATTCAGGGTGTGATTATCGGAGCGGCGATTCAACTGCCGTATATTGCATTTATCTCTGCCGGGGGGACAGCCCCGGTAGATCCGGGACTGGCAGGTACGCTTGGTACGGCACTGGCACTGGCATCTGGAGCAGACCCGCAGACAGCAGTAACACTGGCGATGCCGATTGGATTACTGGGAACTGTAATTTGGGTTGCCCATATGACGGTGGATGTATTTTTTGTTCATATGGCTGATAAAGCAGCTGATGAGGGCAATCTCGACCGCATCAATTTTCTGCATGTAGTACCGCCGCAAATTATCCTCCTCCTGATGAGTGTAATTCCAGTTGCATTTGCAGCGTACTACGGCTCTGGGGCAGTAAGCAGTATACTGGGATATTTGGATGGGACGCCTCTTCATATTTTACAGGTCATCGGCGGGTTGCTTCCTGCGTTAGGTATCGCAATGAATTTGCGTTCCATTAATCGTCCAAACACGATGCTGTTCTTTATTTTAGGGTTTGTAATGGCAATATACATGGGATTGGATGTTATTGTCATAGCTGTGGTTGGAGCGATTATTGCCTACTTATATACCATTACACCAAGAAATGAAATTAGCGGGTTAGGCTAAAGAAGAGGGAGGAATAGAAATGGAGCAAGCAACAGAGAATGAAGGTTCAGAAGTAAGAAAAGAGCTCTCGAAAAAGGACGTGGCAAAATCGTTTTGGCGTTGGACATTTTTCAGTCATGCCAACTACAATTATGAACGTTTGGAAGCGACGGGATTAGTTCATGCATTTAGTCCAATCATAAAAAAGCTCTATGCAGATAATCCGGAGGAATACCGAAATGCGTTAAAAAGACACATGGCGTTTTTTAATACTGAGCCTCATTTTGGCGGAGTTATTTGCGGAATGGTTATTGCAATGGAAGAAGATCGTGCCAATGGCGCACCAATCACAGATGATGCCATTAATGGAATAAAGACCGGATTGATGGGACCGTTTGCCGGTATTGGCGATACACTTTGGCAGGGCACCTTGACTCCTATTTTGCTGGCTTTTGGGGTGAGTCTGGGTTCAGAAGGAAATCTGATGGGGCCGCTGGTTTACGGGCTGATGATGTTTGGGATTATGTTTTCTCTTGCCTATTTTGTCTGGATGCAGGGGTACAGGATGGGGAAGACAGGGATTGAAAAAATTTTAAGCAGTAATATTTTGCAGTATTTAATCACAGGTGCGTCCGCAATGGGTGCTATTGTACTGGGAGCATTAACAGCCAACTTTGTTTCAGTTTCTTCCCCTTTTGTTATTAAGGTCGGAACTGTCGAGCTGGGGCTGCAGGAAGATATACTGGATAAGCTGTTTAAAGGGATTCTGCCTTTAGGGATTACATTGCTCACACTGTATCTTTTGAAGAATCGAAAAATGAAGTCGACAACTGTTATGCTGATTTTAGTTGTGATAGGCGTTGTTTTTGGCACAGCAAATATATTCTAAGGGAAGATTAGAGGTGTAGAAAATGAGAACTGCAGTTTTTCATGGGATTAAAGACTTGGTGATTGAAGAGTGTGACATACCAAAAGTTTCAGCAGATAAGATTCTGATAAAAATCAAAGCCTGTGCGATTTGTACATGGGAGCAAAGAGTATATACAGGCGTTAAAAAGGTGGACTATCCTTTTATTGGCGGACATGAAATAGCTGCTGAGATTATTGATTTGGGCAGTAATATCGATTCGAAAAACTGGACAATTGGGGATAAAGTGGTTTTTGGAACAAATCTAGCCTGCGGGAATTGTGAATTCTGCAAGAGCGGGGAAGAGCAGAATTGTCTGGATTTCAACCACAGCAAGCACTTGGAAGGTCTGCCGCATAAAGGGATGGGCGGTTTGTCGGAATATATGCTTGTCGAACCGCGGCATCTGTTCCATTATTCTAATGTTTCTCCGGAAGAAGCAGCGTTGACAGAACCCTTATCTTGTGTGGTTCATAGTTGTGAAACTGCCGATATTCAATATGGAGATTTAGTAGTGGTCATCGGCTGCGGTATTATGGGACAGCTTCACATCGCACTGGCAGTCAAAAGCGGCGCAGCTGTACTGGCCTGTGATTTGAATCCGGACAGACTGGTTTTGGCAAAGAAGCTTGGCGCCCATTATACTGTCAATTCTGATGAACTGGATTTAGCTGATGAAATAAATCGAATCAGCCGAGGGTTGGGGGCAAATGTAGTGTTCGATACAACCCCTATTCCGTCTGTGGTTGAAGAGGCAGTATCTTTTGTAGCAAATACAGGTCGGGTTATTCTGTATTCTTCATTTTATCCAGACACTCCGGTGCCGTTCAGTCCTGACAAGCTTCACAAGGGAGGCTATCAAATTGCAGGAACAGCTAATTCAAACAGTCGTGATTTTGTTCGGGCAGCGAAAATGATCAGTGAGAAAATTATTGATGTACGACCCTTTATCAGTGAAGTGGTTGGGTTTGATGAAGTGGTTTCAGGTTTTGAATCGGCGATCAAAGGTGACAAGTACCGGGTAGTTGTAAAATTCTAGGATCAAGAGAGCGAAGCAGACGGTATCGATGGATGAAGGTATGTTATAATCAACATGAAAAAATCTGACAAAATGCATCCATCCCGGACGAATCTAACTGTCTGCTTTGAAGAGTATTTACTTGATATACTACTTAGAGCAGAATAACAAGGAGGTATATCAATTCATGGAAGAGTTCATTCCAAAATATAAACGTGTAAGTAATGATATTCAACATTTGGCAAAAATTTTAAGTAATCAGGGGAAGCCTCTTCCCAGTGAAAGAAAGCTCTCTGAAAGCTTAAATGTTAGTCGGACGACTGTTAAACGTGCCCTTGAAGCATTGGAAAGACAAGGAATTGTCTCATACATTGAAGGAAAAGGATTTATTTTGCAGGATCGGGATGTAAAAGTTGTTTCCAGTATGCATATTTCAGGATTTTATGATGATATTGTTTCAAGGAAAAAGAAAATCAGTTCAGAGGTCTTACAAAAGAATGTTATTCAAGCGGATAAAGAGTTAAGTACCGTGCTTGAAATTGCTGAAGGAGATTATGTTTTTAATCTCCTGAGACTGAGAAGCGTAGACAATATGGTTTATTCTCTGACTGAAAGCTTTATTCCACTAGATCGTTGTCCTGAAATAGGTTCAATTGATTTAACGGATAAATCGCTCTGGAAAACACTTAGTCAGTTTGGGATTCAACCGCAAATTGTCAGTCAGCGTGTCAGCGCACGAATGGCTAATTATACTGAAATTGATTACTTAAATATTTCTAAGCCTGCTGTTGTCATGGTTGTGAACAATCTTGCTTGTTGGGAAAATAAGCCCATTGAGCTTTCCTATGTATATACAGACGTCCTCTCGACAAATCTTGAATATCGTTTTACTAATTAAAACGAGGAGGACAAATTATGTTAGTCACATTGAAGGAACTCTTGAAAGATGCAAAACGCACACCTTATGCTGTTGGAGCAATAAATGTTCCAAACCTTGAAGCAATTCGTGCAGTGGTTGAGGCAGCAGAGGAGTTGAATTCTCCGGTTATTTTACAGCATGCCGAAGTACATGAAAATCTGGTTCGTCTGGAAGAAATTGGTCCGGTGATGTTGGATTATGCACGCCGGGCAAAAGTTCCTGTTGCAGTTCACTTAGACCACGGAGCATCTTTTGATATGTGTGTTCAGGCAATCAGATTGGGCTTTACGTCTATTATGTATGATGCATCCAGCAAGCCGTATGCAGTCAATTTGGCAGAAACAAAAGAAATTGTTAAAATTGCTCATGCAGCAGAGGTCTCTGTTGAGGCAGAATTGGGTCATATTTTTACCTCAGCTGTCGGCGGTGGTGAAGGGCGCGGTTCTGATTCCAGTGAAGATTATGATGATTTGGAGGATGTGTATACAGATCCAGACATGGCAAAAGCTTTTGTGGAGGAAACAGGGGTGGATTGTCTGGCGATTGGGTTTGGAACCGTTCACGGTATTTATTTAAAAGAGCCCAAACTGGATCTGGATCGTATTCTGCAAATCAAAAATAAGATTGATATCCCTTTTGTCATGCATGGCGGTTCAGGGGTATCCGAGGCAGACTATAAAATGGCAATCAGAAATGGTATTTGTAAAATTAATTACTATACTTATATGAATAAAGCCGGTGGTAAAGGGGTTATAAAATGTCTGAAAAAAATGATTGCCGGAGAAACGGTCTTTTTTGACGAACTTTCTTTGGCTGCAACAGCCGAAATGAAGAAAAATGTCAAAGAAGCAATGAAAATTTTTATGAACCCTTAGGAGCTGTCTGAGAACTTGGACTGTAAGAAAATTTAGAGATGCCATGATTTTGAAGTGAAAATAAGGTGTTTGTTTATAAGGTATGGAGTCGTTCTAGTCAGCGAAGGAGGCAAAGATGGCTAAAATTGCTGCTTCAATTATGTGCGGAAATCAACTGAAATTAGGTCAGGAACTGGAAGACCTGCAAATAGCTGGAATAGACTGGCTGCATTGTGATGTTATGGATGGAATGTTTGTGAATAATTTAGCAATGGGACCTTATGTGCTGGAGCCGATTATTCAATCTGGTCAATTTACAACAGACGTTCATTTGGCGTGTATTCATCCGGAAAAATATATAGAGATGTTTGCACTGATTCATCCTGACTATATTACATTTCATGTGGAAACAACGACAGATGCTGCAGGGCTCATTCGTCAGATTCATCAGATGGGAATGAAAGCGGGGATTGCTCTAAACCCACAGACAACGGTTGAAATGATTTTCCCTTATTTGTCTGATGTTGACCTGGTTTTAATGATGACGGTAAATCCGGGTTTTGCGGGACAGAAATTTGATTACAGTGTTTTGGAAAAGCTGAAGCTGTTAAACGAAGAATTAAAAAAGCAACAGCTCAGTCCGCTTATTGAAGTGGATGGAAATATACACTCAGAGACTGTTTCGTTGATCAGTCAGTATGGGGCTGATCTGTATGTGGTTGGAACCTCTGCGCTTTTTAACAGCAAACAAGGAAGCTATCGTGATAAGGTGGAAGACTTGTTAACAGCTGTTTGCAAAATCAAAAGCTAAAAGAAAATTGTAAAGAGATAAGGGATGTGACAAACATTCATAGGGGCAGTTGCCCTCATGAATGTTTGTCACAATCTCTTTTTTTTTTAGTAATAGATTACAGTTGCTGAAATTACAATATCTGTCAGTAAAACAGTTTCTGGTTAAGGATGAATGTTTCATATTCAAAGATTAATGAGATCGGTAGATATCTGGTTATTTTTGAAGCTGCTCGTTCTTGTCATTGAAGTATACAGGTTAAAATTTTCTATCATTGAACATTATTTATAAACGACCTTTTATTATAATTTATAATTTGGTCAGATTACTAGTGCTCAATATCATGGGGTTTATTTGTTTTTTTAATTAATTATTTATTTTATTTTAATATTTTATTTACTTTTTTTAAAATAACGTTTATTCTGTTGTTGGAAAGAAATGCTATTGTATGAAAAAGATTTTTAGTTTGATGAGGTGTTAATATGAATATTTTAAATAAAAGGGACTATGCTTATAGCTATATCATTAGAAGTATTTTTTCAGAAGAAGAACTGTCTGTGGAATCGTTGATTTATGAATTAAATATCAGCAAATCTACATTTGCTAATATTATTAATGAATTAAACGAAATTATTTATCCGATTCAAATTAAGTATTATCAAAATACAATAAAACTTATTCGACCTCCAGAATATTCCTTTGACTTTTGTATAGCTCAAATTTTAAAAAATAGTTTAGAGTATTCCATTATGGAATTGCTGTTTTTTGAACAACACCCTACTTACTTAGCGATTTCTGATGAATTATTTGTTAGTGAATCTACAATAAAAAGAATAATTGGGTCCATTAGACCCAAACTAAAAGAAATAGATATTATCCTTCAAACTAAACCTTTATGCATTACTGGAAATGAGACAAATATTCGTTATTTCTTTATGGCTTTTTTTAAAGAAAAATATGGCTTTTTTAACCTTCCCTTTCCAGAAGGCACTATAAAAGCTTTAGGGAACTTTTATAGATACGGTGCATTTGTTATGGAAAAACAATCTACAGCTCAACAATACATTCGATTTATATTATCAACTGCAGTTTCATATGAAAGAGAACTTCGTCACCATAGACTTGATTTACCTAATAGTTTAAATATAAAGTTTCTTAAAAAATTGATAGATACTGCTCCTAATCTTATTACCGAATTAGAAAGACCCGATGATCCAAATGATACTGAATTTTATATTCGTATTTTTTATCTTTTTACAAATAATACTCCCTTAAACCTTGAAATAAACAATCGCTCTGTTGCATCTCAAAATCAACAAATAGCTGAATTTTTAAGTCTATTTTGCGATATTTTCAAACTACAGATTGATAAAAAACAACTAGATGATCTTTCATTAGAAATTTTTGAAATTATTTACAACTTTAAAAGACCTATTGAGTCATCTAACTTTGTACTAACAAATCAATTTAAAGAATTTTACCAACTAAGTACTTTTTTTATGGAGTCTTATCATCTTATAATGAAAGAGATTTATGAATATTGTTTTTCAGAAGAATTTTATTCATACTTCTATATTGTCTTTTTTGCAGTTACAACTACTTTTCCACATCTATTAGATACGTTATATGATGATTATAGTAATATTACGATAACATTACTGATCGATTTTGATTTCCAATTCTCTAATTATTTAAAGAATAAACTCGAAAAATTGATTCCTGGCAGCCCACATTTCAATGTTATTTCTACCGCTAAAGATTTAAATATTTCAAAAATAGTTGAAACTACTGATTTATTAATTACAAATATATTAGATATTACGCCATTTAAAACATCAACAACTACCGTAATTTCTATTTCTCATTATTTAACTCAACAGGATTTAACCTATATACTAAATGCTGTTCAAGCTAAGTATAAGAAAAATCATATGGAACTTTTAACAGAAAGCTCTATTTATTTTACTAAATATAATGTATATTGAATGGTTATCAAATTGCTTGCTGGACGAATTCCTGTAAAAAAAGATAAAAAACTGAACTGCTTTTCAGTTCAATGGAAATTAGGTGCAAAGAATCTACCATCAATTTAGACAGATTTAAGGCAACACACTCAAAGCAACGCTGGCAAGCATAGTATCTTTTCTTTTCATTAGAATTAAGTCCATTCTAAAACAACGTTCAATTGACTGAAGCTGTGCTCCACCTCGATACGATCTCGATTGTCCAAGCGTTTGCTGTGAACTTCATTTTTAGGGGTATCCCAAGGCTGGACCGGAAAGACGAATCTCCCGTTGCTTACAGTAGTTGAGATTGTTCCGATTGCGATCGATTTTCCCTAAACGGGCAACTTCATTGGCTAAACTAATATCCAGCTTAGTGCCAAATTCCGTTGCTGCTTTGATTTTCACATGAACAATAGGCAGATAAACTTCCCGAGCTTTTCGACGGTAAGTGCGCGGTTTATTCAATTGCTTTTCTTCGTAGAGGGTGTCAATAATGGTTTCCTCAAGTGTCCGAGCATCATTCAATAACTTCGTGTCTGTTGGATACTTGATCTGGTGCGGTGCATGGGCGGTATCTAAAATAAGCGTTCTGCTATTCGAATCGCTGTCATCATCATCTTCTGGTTGTTCTTTCAAGTGAGCGCCTAAGATTTTTTCGTTAATTGTCATCAGTGTCATGTCGTCTAAGCGTTTGAAAAAATAGAGCATTGTAGACGCATCAAACGGTTGTTCATCTTGATAGCCAGACAAGCCGATAAAGAATTAAAGATAGGGGGTTTCTTGAATTTGCAGGATCATTTCTTCGTCAGAATAGCTGTATTCTTTTTGGATGAGTAATGCTTCTAGTGTCATCCGCAACGTTTGGTCACAGTGCCCTTTTTGTTCCGAAAGTTTTTGGCATATTCTTTTTCCAATACCTTCCACGGAATGATCTGCACTTTTTTGATCCAGTGATTTTGCGGTTAAATCGCTGAATAACCAATATTTTTTGATTATTCAGCAGGTATTATATAGCAAGCTTAACACTTAATTAGAATTTTCAAGTTCAAATTCTAATTAAATACAAACAAAAATGACCTTGTATCATTATGTCTTTCTATGCTATGGATTAACTACGGACTAAAGTTGATTTTCTATAAGTTAGCTGACAGAAAATAGCTAGCTTATTTGTTTTTTAACATAAAGTCTCAAAAATTTATAAAAAACGAGACTATGACATACTAATGTCATAGTCCCCTAACACCGAATAAACAGCGTTCCAGTCTTTATATGATCTGAGCATTTGTAAGAAGCGTAGGAGTGAAATCCCTCCATACTTCGAGGATCGGAACGAAGTCCTTTAATTCTTAGTGGCTTTGCCATTTAGAAATTGATGAGATCGAAACGAAGTGAAGTGTAGTATAGTGAGAATCGTAGACGCAGAAAAACGGATACCGCGTATTGGCGTAGTGTTTTGTCTCGAGAATCGTTAGACTCATAGAGACAGCAGTTCTTCTACGCTCCGCAGCATACAGTTCTACTACATCAAGTGAGCTGGTTTCATTCAAGGAATACTTATCAAAACTACGCATACCATTCTGCTAAAGTACGAATATAAGCAGAAGTGGCAAAGTAGAACTAGGATCTCGGAAATAAGCCGAATACTCTCAAAAATATGGAAAGCTCCAAGTAGACATCAATCCGCAGCCTTATTGTCATAAATCACTACGATTGACTTGTCAGAGTAGATGCGTGTTACCTACCTGGTTCTTGAGGCAGAACACTTCTGCTCCAGTGATTACTCGTCGTATGGAGCAGAAGTGTCACAACCTCTATAGTATCAAGTTTTATTTGTGTGAATTTTTTAAATTTTGATTATTAAAAAATATAAACTGGTGTAAATTTTGCTAATGATGTTTCTTTACTCGCACCATCTTCTTTAATATTTAGCGTATATTCTTGATTAGAAAACTTAGTATTTTGTGGAAAAACAAATAGTCGTTGCATAGGTGTAGGTAAAAAGGTGCTTCCCGCAATCTCTCCATTTTTATCTCGTAAAATAAATGTATACCCAGTTTTATATTTCTCGTTAAGTCTAAACTCAAGCGAGTGTGTTTCAGTTGTTAGTCTATTACTACTTTGTAATAATTTATCTCCAGAGGGTACATCTTCAAAAACATCTTTAAAGCCATTTAGTTGTAGGATATTACTTACCTTTCCGATGGCCCCCGTTTTCAAAAGCTCTCCACTATATGATTCTGGATTGAGTAGGGTATCTTTAAAAAAGTTATTTTGAATAGCAATTTCTTCATAAAATGAACCATCGTATGCTACTTGTCTGATAACTACAGAGTTTATTATTGATTCTCTTTCTTCTTCAGTAGGATACTGTTCAAAGAATTTATCTATATTAATATCAAAAGCTACTACTTTCCCTGACTCAATCACCTTTAATGCTTGAATATTTAGTAAAGCAACAAATGTATCCTTAGTGTCTACAGCTTTGTTTAAAGTTACTCTTAAAACATTATAGCTAGATAAAAATGCATCTTCCACTTGTAATGTAGAGTCACTCTTTTGTGATATTTCAATATTTTGAGAATCTGCAAAAGCTTGTTCACTTGTAGTTACTCCTGCTAAAGTTGCAATAGTCAATGCTGTTATTGTCGTTAATAAATATTTTTGTTTCATCTTTTCCTCCAAATTTTCTGATTTCTGATTAATGATGATTAATTTCCACACTAGTCCACAAAATAAATTATGTATTTCAGACCAGAATTAGATCATTCATTAGCTATAGAATACGATATCCTTTCTAATTAGGTCAGGTCATATTTCAATTTCAAAAATTAAAATTGACCGCAAGCGTATACTTTAGTATCCACGCACCTAGAGAGTATCGACATAAACCTAGATTAAAAATTAAGTATAGAAAAAATGGTGTAAATGTCAGGTAGCAAAGCACCCAGACGATGAATAGCCCGATTGCTATACTAACAATTGAGCGAAGGTTGTCTGCTAGTTATTTGTATTTTTCTTGAATGATTGTTGACCATAGAAGATAGTCATCTAACATTTCCGAACAAAGAACCGGTAGATTAGGCAGTTCCTCCAATAAGTAAGTGAGGTAGTGGCTCCCATTTAATCCATCCAGCTCCGCAATTTTCAGTACACTTAAGATATGGCTCGAAGTCGTGCCTCTTCCAAACTGTTTGAAAAAAAACAATTTTTTCTCCCCATTATGAGCTCTTTCACCAAACGTTCACTATAAGTATTGGTGACCTCTAAACGTCCATCCCCAACTGGAGTCAAACTAGCTGTAAAAATTATAGAAATAGCTAGTTTGACTCCAGTTTCTTTTAAAGCTGCTCCTTCTTGTCATTGAAATATACACGTTAACATTTTCTATCTTTGAACTTCATTTATAAATGATCTTTTATTATAATTTGGTCAGATCACTAGTGACTTAATATAATAGATATAAGTAAAAACAGACAGATGATAAATATACTCTCTAGTATATCAGCACTTGGGTTGCTGTTCCGGACAATATTTTTGAGCTGGCCAGTTTAGTTAAGAAAAAAATTGAATTTTATGAAACCTTTTTAAAGAAAAGACTGTCTAATAGATATAAGGCAGAAAGTAGGAGATGTATGGAGAAAGAGTTGCAAATAAGGTTGGTAAAACAGGCTAAAATTGGGGATGCCGAGGCATTTGTAAAGCTATGCGGGGCTTACCAAACGGTGTTGTATAATTCCGCCTACAAACTATTGGCAGACAATGAGGATGTGGCCGATTGTCTGCAGGAAACAGAAATTCGCGCATGGAAAAAAATAACTAATCTAAAAAATGAAGCAGCATTTAATTCTTGGATATTTAGGATCATGGTAAATATTGCCAAAGGAATCTTGAAAAGACGGGTTGAATCCGTTGAGTTTGAAGAAAAACATATGACTAGAGAAGAAGACAGTTATGGAACTTCTGATCTTGAACAAGGATTAAATAGATTGTCGGAGAAATACAAAATTCCACTCATTTTACATTATTATGCAGGATTTAGTATCAAAGAAATTGCTGTTCAGGAAAGGATATCTGCAAATACAGTGAAAACCAGACTGGCACGCGGAAGAGTCAAATTGAAAGCCTTATTGGAGGAGAACGGTCATGGATAAAAAGACGATCGACAGGATTAAAAACGAAAAAGAAATTCCTGCTGAAGTAATGGAAAAACTGCTTCTCAATCGGAAGCTGATTTTGACAAACCAAATCAGTCAGGAAAAAGCTGTTAAAGTGAGCCGCAGGAAAAAAGTGATGTTTATTTTGGCAGCGGCATCCATTGTTTTTCTGCTTGTAATGATTAAGACGCCGGTGGGTACAGCACTTGAAAAGATGTTTGGCATCAGCCGGGATTCAGGGGTTGGAACAGTGGAAAGTCATGGTATTCCGAATAAGCTTGACTTGACAAGTATCCAAAATGGACGTGAAATTAAGCTGACTAAATTTGTCGCAACGAAGAAAAAACTTGCTTTCGATTATCAATTCAAGCTGAATGATGAGAAACTGAGAACTTTGCTGGAAAAAGAAATTGCAGCAGGTTCAAATTATCAGGATATTTTACTTGGACTTTTTGCTGAAGGGAACATGGAGGATTTATTTAGGGGTGTACTATCTTATTCGACCTTTCGTATTGAAGGGGATATGTTTTACGGGTCTGTTATAGCTATTTTTGATAAGGAGAAAATACCGGAAAATGCTAAATTAACCCTGCATATTTATCGGTTGCATTGGCAGGATTGGGATGAATATGAAGCTGTCAAGGCTGAAGCGATTAAAAAGGCATACAGCTCTTTCAGTGTTGAAACAGCCTTAGTGTATGAAGGCGATTGGAGCTTCAACGTTGAATATGAGCCGCTGACTCAAACCGCTGAACCACAAGTTCTTCAGGCTGATAATGTTCATGAGATTAAAGCAAAAAGTGATGCGCTGCAGACCACTGTTTCTTTTAACATCCCTACAGAAGGAGATTCAGGCGACTTTCAATTTTATGATGTAATTATTTATAAAAACGACGTTAAGAATGAGGCGCAGTCAAGCTTTAGTTACGAAAATAAAAATGGTAATACTGCATTTGATTTTTCTTTTGATTTGAGTGCACTGGATAACACCTCTGTTTACAAAATTCAAGTCAATGAAGTTGACGAAATGGGGAATATAGTAAAAGAATTAGGCAGCTTTGAGTTGCAAAATAAATAAGTGAAATGCGTATAGAAAATAAGAAGAGAGAGTTTTATACGCAGGTTCTGTGACCTAATGATTGGTACAAAATAAGTAGAACGATCTAGTTTGTCCCTCAAGGTTAACTTGGAGAAGAACCTCAATAAGCGATCGACCTACACGCCCTTCTGTCCTCTTTAGTATGACAGGAAATAGCGTGTAGGCCGATCGTTTTTTTCTTTTCATTCTGTTTGGTGCGGGTGGATAGCCCTCATGAGTGTTTGTCCCAACCTCTTTTTTAGTGGTTACTTTCACAGCTGTGGTTTGCGTATAGTTTGAAAGTAAAAAAATCTTCGGTGATACAAAACAGTTCCCTGAAAATGAGGTACTTATCAAAAGAGGAATGCGTTTACAAGGTTGTTTGAATATGTTAATATTTACTTGTTCGAACAAGTAAACTATATTGTGGATCACTCAATAGGAAGCGGTGATAAATAATTTTTCTGGACAGATCACATTCTTTAAATTTGGTGTGAAGAATAAGTGAATGGTGGTGGAAGTAATCATAATTAAGGAAGAGTTGAATAGGCAAACTAAGTTAAGAAGTATTTACTTCAATCGATATCTCCTATTTCGTTATGCTACAGCAATGTTTTTCTTTATCAATTTATATTGGGGTGTATTAAGTTTTTCTGTTCCAAACATTTGGACGGCAGTGCCAATAGGGCTGCTTATAATTGATATCGCTATCATCATTGAACAAACCGCAAAATACTGGAATCCTTCCAAACGTTTGCTGTTTACGAAAGCAGGGTATGCCGTGCAGATTAGCAGTAATTTAGTGGGAATTATGCTGATTTTTCTGGGGCAACAGCAGCAGCTTTTTCCATTTATCAATGAGAGTGGTCGTGGATTGTTGCTTATATGTCTGATTATTGGGTGTCTTGCAGGAATCGTTGTCGAATGGAAGGTTTGGCAAATTGAACAGGACAAGGATTCCTATTTAGAACATATGAAAATTTTTGAGGATAGTTTAGAAAAGGAAAGGTGATAAAAATGGATTCAGATAACAAATTATTTAAGTTTTTGAACAATTATTTAATGGGACCGATGGGAAAAATTTCCCAGCTTAGAATTGTTCGGGGGGTTATGGCTGCAGGGATGGCCTCTATTCCATTTACGATTGTCGGCTCAATGTTTCTGATTATTGCTGTTTTACCGCAAAGCTTTCCAGCATTAGAGGGGATCTGGGAAGCTTCGTTCAATCGGGTTCAAAGCTTATACATGCTGGCAAATATGGCGACAATGGGAATTTTGGCTCTTTATTTTTGTATTGTTTTTGGCTACGAATATTCAAAAATTCAGGCTCAGGAAGAGAAAATCAATTTGAATCCATTGAACGGAGCTTTGCTGTCTATGATGGCATTCTTTATGTGTTTGCCGGAGCTGATTTTTGATGGCGGAGTTGCCGTATTGGTCAGTGTGATTACAGAGGATCAAAAAATTATTGATGGCTGGGAAATGTCCGGTGGTGTTACACGTCTGGGAACAACAGGAATTTTTACAGCAATTATTATGTCCATTATTGCAGTGAAGCTGTATACGTTGTGCGTGAAACGCAAGTGGGTCATCAAAATGCCGGAAACTGTTCCAACCGGAGTTTCAACTTCTTTTACTGCTCTTATTCCAACTATCTTGATTGCACTGACAGTTGTTGTTATTAATGGCGTATTAATTGCTTTGGGAACAGATATCTTTAAGATGATTGCCATTCCATTCGGTTTTGTTACTAATTTAGCGAATACCTGGGTGGGATTGCTGGTTATTTACTTCTTAATGCACGCACTTTGGGTCGTTGGTATTCATGGGGCAACGATAGTTACCTCATTTTTGACACCTATAGTTCTATCCAACATGGTTCAAAATCAAAATGGAGCAAATCTGCCATTTGCAGGTGAGTTTAACAACAGTTTTGTTACGATTGGCGGTTCTGGTGCAACACTGGGGATGGTTGTTTTTATCACATTCTTTGCAAGATCAGCACAGCTAAGTGCTCTGGGAAAGGCAGCAGTGATTCCGTCACTCTTTAATATTAATGAACCGATTTTATTTGGGATGCCGGTTGTCTATAATCCTTATACAGCTATTCCTTTTTTCCTGGCTCCAATGAGTTCAATGTCCGTTGCTTACTTTGCCATCAAATTTGGGCTGGTTAACCCGCCAATTGCGCAGGTTGCCTGGCCGACACCACTTGGTTTGTCAGGATTTATTGGGTCAGGCGGTGACTGGAGGGCATTCGTGCTGGCAGTTGTCTGTGCGGGGACAGCATTTTTGATCTGGTTCCCGTTCATCAAGTTTTATGATGGGAAATTGTATCAGGAGGAGCAGGCAAAAGCTGCAGTAAACGAAATGAATTAGGAACTGCAGTTGTTATTGTATTATGTAATACAGAGCAATGAACAAAAGTATTAATAAAAAACAGAGAATTATTTTTTACTGAGTTGAGCGTGAAAAAGAGAAGTGAGAATGATAACTCCAGAGGATTGAGATATAATAATAAAGTGATAGTGACTAGTTATATTAATTAAAAAAGGAGTGTCAGTAATGCAGCGTAAACATCCACTGGATATTAAAATGTTGGTTAAAGAAATGGTCAATGAAATCCAAAAGGGGACGCTTGCTGATGAGAGCGGCAAGCTGCCAAGCGAGTATACCTTGATGTCCCATTATAATGTCTCTCGTTATGCATTACGACAGGCTCTTGGACAGCTAGGTGACATGGGCTATATCTATCAGTCACATGGTATTGGTTCTTTTGTTCGTCCCAAGCGTCGTGATACCGTGATGAATCTGCAAAATGACACAGAATTAACAGAAGAGCTGGCACGTCCTGGTCGTGTAATTACAACAGTGGCAGCCTGCCAGTGTATAGTGAGTGCAGCTGATGCCGATTTTTTACCGGAGAACCATGATTTGCCTGCTGGAGAGCGATTAATAGAAATTAAGCGTCAGCGAACACTTGATGGAGAACCTTATTTGATTGAGCAGTCGTATTATTTACAGTCAGTTGCTGAAGAAATTCCGGAAGAGTCGCTCTACGATTCTGTTTTTAAATATTTTGAACTGAAAAAAAATATCAAAGTAGGATTTATTGACAAAATCATCAGCAGTGAACCACTTTCTGACTGGGGAGCAAGTTTCTTTCAATTGCCTGCAGGAGCGCCGACACTGGTTGTGCGTGATGACAGTTTTTTAAGTTCAGGAAAACTTCTGGCCTTTTCAAAAATTTGCTATGACTATCGTAAAGCAGAGCTGTTTATGTTTAAGAAAAACTATTAATGGAGCTGAAAATAATTTTGTGAATCAGATATTTTGCTGAATAATCAAAAGCAGTAAATAAAGTTGTTGCAAATATTCCTCCTGTCTTATAAAATAAATAGACACACTCTTTAGGGGAGTAGCCGGCAAGAGTCATTGTGATAATATCAACAGTAAGTTAATCACTAAAGTGGTTTTCTGGTATTATATGAAACGGTGAGACCTAAGATAAGTAGCTTCTACTTGTCTTGGGTCTTTTTTAGTTGAAATTGCAGGCTTCAGACGATGCAGATTGCAGCAGTGTGGTCAAAAAACAAAATTTGGAGGATAAACATGGAAAATAATCAGGAAGCAAAACAAAAACAAATTTATCAACAATCATTGGGTACATTATTCACTGAAACAAAAAGCAGTGAATCTGGCCTAAATTCATCACAGACAGAGGAGAGATTAAAAGCAGATGGCTATAATCAGTTAAAAGAAGCGCCGAAAAAATCAAGCTTCGTACTCTTTTTGGAAACATTTAAGGATGCAATGGTTATCGTCCTGCTTATCGTTGCCATTGTTCAAATGGTTATGGGAGCCTACGTAGAATCGCTGGTTATTTTTGCAGTGCTAATGCTGAATTCAGTAGTCAGCGTGATTCAAACCAAAAAGGCAGAAGGATCACTAGAGGCTTTAAAAAGTTTGTCAGCACCGGATGCGCGTGTCTTGCGTGACGGACAGGAGAAAACGATTTTGGCAAAAGAAATCGTTGTTGGAGATATTGTCCTGCTGGATGCCGGCGACTATGTACCCGCAGATGGCCGTCTGCTGGAAGCTGGATCATTGAAGGTAGATGAAGGAATGCTGACTGGTGAATCGACACCGTCAGAAAAGGAAGTAAAGGAAATTTCAGATACAGTTCCAATTGGCGATCGTGTAAATATGGTGTTCAGCGGCACGATTGCTACTTACGGTCGTGGAAAATTTCTGGTGACCGGTGTTGCCAATCAAACAGAGATTGGACAGGTGGCTGGATTACTTGAAACAACAGTTGAAAATAAAACTCCGCTGCAGAGAGGTTTGGACAGCTTCAGTAAAAAACTCAGTCTGGCAATTTTAGCACTGTCTTTAGTTATTCTTGCTATCCAGCTAGGACGCTTATTTTTAGGTAGAGGTTCGGGTGATTTAACGGAAGATGTCATTCAGGCATTTATGTTTGCAGTTGCTGTAGCAGTTGCGGCCATTCCTGAAGCGCTGCAGTCTATTGTCACCATTGTTTTGTCAATAGGGACTAAAAAAATGGCAAAGAGACATGCGATTATCCGTAAACTCCCAGCTGTTGAGACGCTAGGTTCAACCAGTATCATCTGTACTGATAAAACAGGAACTCTGACACAAAATAAAATGACGGTTGTCAATTTTTATTTAGCTAATGGTAAAATGAGTGAATTTTCCAAAGAGCCGCAGAAATGGACGAGAGATGAACAGCGGTTAATGGAAATTGCTGTGTTGGCAAATGATGCAGCGATTAGTGAAGATGGAAGTCCGCTTGGTGATCCGACGGAAGTGGCTTTGATTGATTTTATCAATAAACAAAATCAGCCGTATCAGATAATTAGAGAACAGTTTCCCCGGAAGGGTGAACTGCCTTTTGATTCTGATCGAAAACTGATGTCAACCCTTCATGATATAGACGGCGAGCAGTTGATTTTGGTTAAAGGCGGACCAGATATCGTTTTTGAAAGAAGTAGCCAGGTGCTGTTGGATGGAGAAATTGTTCCGTTTACTGAAGAAGCAAAACAAAAATTCCAGCATCAAAATGAAGAATTTTCCAAGCAGGCACTTAGAGTGTTAGCCTTTGCCTACAAGCCCGTTGCACATAAGGAACTGACATTGGATGATGAAAATGAATTAATTCTTGTTGGATTGCTGGCAATGATTGACCCACCTCGAAAAGAAGTGGTACAGGCGATAATTGAAGCAAAATCAGCGGGCATTAAAACGATTATGATTACTGGGGATCATAAAACAACAGCAGTGGCTATTGCCAAAGAAATCGGTATTTTCTCAGAAGGTGATCAGGCATTGACTGGGACAGAACTGGATGCATTAAGTGAAGAAGAATTAAAAGGAATTTTAGCAAAAGCCACTGTTTATGCACGTGTTTCTCCAGAAAATAAAATTAGAATTGTTCGAGCGTGGCAGGAAAAAGGGAATATTTCCGCAATGACCGGTGATGGTGTAAATGATGCACCGGCTCTAAAACAGGCTGATATTGGTATTGCGATGGGAACTGGAACAGATGTTGCCAAGGATGCAGCAGCTATGGTTCTGACAGATGACAACTTTGCTTCCATTGTAAGTGCAGTAGAAGTTGGCCGTAATGTATTTGATAATATCAAAAAGGCGATTGCCTATTTATTTGCCGGTAATTTAGGTGCCATCATTGCAATCATTTTTGCATTGATTATGGGCTGGGCAAATCCGTTTACTGCACTGCAGCTGTTGTTCATTAATCTGGTTAATGATTCGCTGCCTGCTATTGCATTAGGAACGGAAAAAGCAGAGCCGACAATTATGAAACGTCAGCCTCGTAATCCAAATGAAGGGATTTTTACCGGGCGTACTTTAATCTCTGTAACTTATCGGGGAGTGATTATTGCTGGAATGGTTATTTTCGCTCAATGGCTGGGAATGCAGCATTCAACTGAAATGGGTGTGGCAATGGCTTTTTCAACACTGATTTGGTGCCGTACGCTACAAACACTGCCAGCACGCTCCAACACACAAACAGCAATGCAAGCCGGAGTTTTCTCTAATAAAATGGTGCTGCTGGCTATAGTGATTTGCGGTCTGCTGTATAGTGTTACGTTAATTCCCGGTGTAAGAGCAGTCTTTTCAATTCCGGAAAGCTTTGGTTTTGAACAAATTGGACTGTGTATAGGTTTGGCGGCAGTAGCAGTAGCGTTAATGGAGCTGTTAAAAACTGTACTTGTAAAAATGAAGAAACAGAAAAATGGGTTGTATGGTCCAGTTGATTGATATTGATATAATTAAGGTTTGGTGCAGGGGAACGGCTAATTTGAAGAGCAGTCTGTGCTCTGAATCAAAATGATTTAAGTCTGGGAATTTTTCTCAGGCTTTTTCTGTGTGCGTGAACAGACATATCTGAAAAGGAGCTGTTTACTAGCCTGAATATCTGTGTCAACAGATTGGACTATGCTATACTTGTTTTGTGAAAGTGGCGTTAGATGAATCTAAATTTACTCAGGTGTTCATTTGAGACAGCGATTTTGCAGATGTTGATTTGAGAGAAACGAGTTTTAGAGAATCTATTTTGGAAAATGTGGATTTTAGCAATGCATTTGTTAAAGAAGCTCAGTAGTGGTGCAAAGAGGCTCATCCATCATTCGGTCTGCTTCAAGTCATTAGAACAAGCAGTCAACAATCCTGAATGCTTTACGATCACCCATGCAAGTGAACATAATCGGAATGGAAGAAACTATATAGGGTCGTTAAAGAACTGGACTGTGACATAAGTATGTCTAAGTCCCCTAAAACCGAATAAACGGTGTTCCAAAGCCCCTCCATGCTTCGAGGATCGGAACGAAGTGAGAACCGTAGACGCAGAAGCTGTCTCTTCGGAAATAAGTCGAACTATACTGAAAATATGAGTAGCTCCAGGGAGGTATCAATTCACAGCTAGTCATTTTATGACTAGTGTTCCTTGACAATTTTCGTATATTCCGACTTATTGACATAAATCACTACGATTGACTTGTCAGAGTAGATGATGCATGATACCTACCTGGTTCTTGAGACAGAACACTTCTGTCACAACCTCGTTCAACGCTCAAAAGAAAAATGGTTTAGATAGTTGTGGCAGTTTTTAATAAAGTAATAGTAGTGGGGGACAAAAGCACCGATGGGACTCGAAAAAATTTTAGGAGAATCTTGCGATGAAAGAATATACAAATAAGAAAGAATTAATTTCTGCAATCAAAAGTAAATATGAGCTGTATATCAGAGAGTTTGCAGATATTCCGGAAACTAAAAAAAATCTGAGAATAGATGAAGCAGACAGAACGCCGTCAGAAAATCTGTCTTATCAGCTTGGCTGGATAAACTTGTTGTTGGATTGGGAAAGAAGAGAGAAGCAGGGGAAAACAGTTCAAACACCTGCTGAAGGATATAAGTGGAATGAGTTAGGCGGGCTATACCAGTCCTTTTATGAAAAATATGGTCAGATGACACTATTGGAACAACAGGAAGCGCTGTTAAACGGAGTGGAGGAACTCTGTCGGTGGATAGATTCTTTATCCGATATAGAATTGTTTGAGCCTGAACAGCGTGGCTGGGCAACGACGAAAGCAAAATGGCCGCTGTATAAATGGATTCATATTAACACAGTTGCTCCATTTACAAGCTTTAGGACAAAAATTCGCAAATGGAAAAAGTACGCTTTATAACGATTCATCAAATGGAGGTTTATAGAAGAAGTTCGAAGTAAATAAAATAATGAGATGGTTTGAAAATGGGCAATATCTTAAGACTAGACTGATGAGTAGATATAATAAAATCTGTCTTTAACCTGTTATGTTATTCTGAACGTAGTTAAAACAAAAGGGAGTTGGAAAGAATAACATGTATTGTTGCTGGTACACTCTGTATTGAGCAATCTGTTTCTGCTCGTACAACGGTTAGGTCAGCCTTCTTTTTTAGGGAGGCTGTTTTTCATTTAGGCATAACCTCGAATATAATCTGGAGTAATCAAAAGCTGCAAATCCATCTTTTAAATCATAGAGACAGATTTTCTGTTATTTATGATTTTTTTGTTTAGCAAATGCTTTTTTGATTTAATAAATTCATTCACCTTTTTTATTTCTCAAAAAAAAAAGTGGGTATTAATTTTAGTCGCTATCTCTTTTATACTGTGCTTGTAAGGTGTAGAGGAGGAGCGGATCGATGAAAGATTGGTTAAATATTGCAGGAAAAAAAGTGATTGTTACAGGCGGTTCATCGGGAATTGGAGCCAGTATCGTAGATGCATTGCTGGAAGAAGGCGTAAGTGTCGCGAATTTTGATTTAAAAGAGAGTTCAAAAAAACATGAAAACATGATGTTTTTGGCAACAGATATTTCTTCAAAGCAACAGGTGGAGGAAAATGTCCGGAAAGTTGAAGAGCTGTTTGGAGCAGTGGACGGATTAGTGAATAATGCCGGTATCAATGTACCCAGATTACTGGTGGATGTTGAAAAGCCGCATGGGGAATTTGAATTATCCGATACAGTCTTTGATAAGATTTTCGAAATTAATCAAAAAGGTCTTTTCCTGATGACACAGACAGTTGCCAGAATCATGGTGAAGAACAAACACGGCAGTATCATTAATATGTCATCGGAAAGCGGATTGGAAGGCTCGGAGGGTCAGAGTGCCTATGCAGCAACAAAAGCAGCTGTCAACAGCTATACCCGCTCATGGGCTAAGGAGCTGGGCAGGATGGGGATTCGAGTGATTGGAATCGCACCGGGAATTATGGAAGAAACAGGGCTGCGGACAATAGAATACGAAACAGCTTTAGCTTATACCCGAGGGATCACGGTGGACGAATTGCGCAAGAATTACAGTAAAACAACAACTATTCCTCTGGGGAGAAGCGGTCGGTTGGATGAAGTAGCTGATCTTGTGTGCTACTATTTGTCAGATCGGGCAAGTTATATCACTGGTATAACAACTAATATTGCAGGCGGTAAAACAAGAGGTTAAAGCGAAAGAGAGGGGAAGAGATGACGCTGGTGAATCGCTGGTATCAAATTTTACAGTATTTTATTGCTTACGATCGCCTGACGCGTGAAGAGCTTCAGAAGATCACTGCTACAACTTCCCAAACAGTCAAAAAAACGATTCAGCTATTGAATGAACAGCTGGATCATATCGCTAAAATTATTGAAAAAGAGGGCTTCTATCAGCTGAAGGTAATTGACACCCAACAGTTTGAAGCGGTGATGAATGGTAGTTTGAAACAGCATGTGGACCTTAATTCCAGCTCCAAGCGAATAGCAGTTCTGATTGACTGCTTTATTAAACAAAACGACTATATTGTGATTGATGATCTTTCAGATTTGCTTGGAGTCAGCCGTTCTACTGTCAATAAGGATTTACGCAGTTTAAAGCAGCTGCTGGCAGAGTATGACAGTACCTTAATCGGGACGCCGAACAAAGGACTTCTACTGAAAGGACAGGAAGAGAACCTGCGGATGCTTTATTTATATCATGCATATGATTATCTGGAATATACGCCATTAAACGGATCAGTACTTCAGCTAATTGAGGAATTATCACTGACAAAGAAACTGGATTTTCGAATGGTCGGTTTATTGAAAAAAGTCATTACCTTTACGATGAAACGGATTCATTCAGGGAATAGCCTTTCCATGAAAATTCCTTATTATGTGAATTATTTTGCTGCAGATCCGCAATTGGAAATGCTGATGATTGCGTTGGAAGAGAATTATAGTCTGACCATCAGTCAATATGATTTTGATTTCCTCTGTTTTCCGTTAAATATTTTCAATAATAATGCTGTAGATGATTGTTTTTCAGGGGAAATGCAGGCTGCTGAACTATTTCGCGGAATGATGGAAACTATTCGTGAATCAGTGATTCTTACACTTGATGAACAAAAATTATTCAGTCAGCTGAAATTACATTTTATGTTTTTGATCAATCGGATTATTTTTCGCGTTCAGGCTTATGATCTTTTTGGTCATGATTTTAGAAATAAATTGGCTTTTGCCTATGAGCTGGCTGATTTGGGAATTCAAGCACTCTCAAATTTTCTAGTGAAACCGAAACAAGAAGCAGAAATAGCTTATTTGGCTGTTTATTTCGAGCTGGCGCTAAAAAATGAAAGTGATGACGAGGACTTCAAAGAAATTGCAATTATCTGTAATACAGGAAAAGGAACCGCCTTAATGATTAAAAGACAATTGAGAAATGTTTTGGGCCCCAATATTCAAATTGTTCATTATTCAGAAGAGGCGTATAAAACGGAAGAGCTGAACTGTTATTTTGCCATTTTTACGACGATTCCATTAGAAGAAACGAAAGTACCGACGATAATGATTAAGCTGACAGATCTGTTTAATGACAGCTGGCTGTTGGGAGAATGGAAACGGATCATCGCTTCAAAGGCAGCGTCTTTTAAAAATATACAGTTTAACTTTGAGCTATTGGCAGTGGAAAAATCCTATGAAGAAAATCTGACTGTTATGCTTGAAAGATTAACTGCCGAAAAGCTGGTGGATGAAAAATTTGCTGCATATATTCTCCAAAAGGCACAGGAGGACTCAGCTGTTATTGAAAATGGGATCGCATTTCCCCATGGTATAAACAATCAAAGTGATCAAATTATTGTCTCAATCGGTTCATACAGAGAAAAGGTTTCGTTGGAAGAAGTCGAATTAATTTTCCTTGTAGCTATTCCGGTTAATTTAACTATAGACGCAGAGGATGAGCTATTAAGCTTTTATGATACGATTTTTCTGATTTCTTCTAATCCGACTCTGCGAAAACAGGTGCGGGAAATCACGTCTGAAAAAGACTACACGTGTTTGTTAACGAAAGGAGAGCGCTGATATGAACATTCTCTTTCTAGGTGTCATTGCTATTATGGCATATGCCATTCAAATGATTTTAGGACTGAAGCAAATTAAAAATTTTAATACTGTTTACTCACGAATGAGGCGAAAAGGGAAAGTTGCGATTGGCAGAAGACCCGGAAAAATTGTTTCCGGAACCATCCTTTTATTGGCTGTTGCTTCAGATGGAAAAATCACTAAAGCTGAGATGATGCAGGGAACTTCAATTTTGGCTCGTTTTAAAGAACGACCGCAGTTTGTCGGACTGAATATTCATGAACTCTCAGAGAACCATCCTTTACTTCTAAAAGAGAATAAGCTGACTCGTCAAGCGGCACTAAACGCAAAAGGAATCTATTTAGACGTGGAAAAAGGAGAGTTTCAAGAGAGGCAATCTGTTTCACCAGTGATGAATCTTGGAATACAGCTGTCGATAGTTAAGAATTCAGTACAGACAGCATTTACAGAAAGAAAAAGCTGCTTTGTTTTTCGAAGAAAAAAGGAGTGATGTCCTTTGGTCTGACGAGGTTCAAGTAGCAAAAATTATGTTTTTCTATAAAATAAAATATATTATATTAGGACATGTCTGAAAATTATCGAAGTATCCGAATTTTTGTGGAAACCTAGATTTACTCAATAAAAAAGCTGGCTTATTTTAGCGTGTTCATTTTTCTATAAACAAGGGTTGGAAAAATAGGACTAATTTTCGTACGTATGCCAGCAATCTCCTAGAGATGTCATATAAATGTTTAGCTCATTTCTCTCAATCAGAGTATTGCATACCATCCTGCTAACTGACTTTCTACTACGGAAAAATCTTGTATCTACGAGTCTCACTACACTTCGTTTCGATCTCATCAATTTCTAAATGGCAGAGCCATTAAGAATTGAAGGACCGTGTTCGATTCTCGATACAAACGCATCTACTTGGAAAAGTGTTGGCAGCTACCTCCAAAAAGTGATTGAATGTTTACACATTCATCAGATTGGCGGTTCGCATACCATCCCACTAGATGTTCCTGCATCAGCGGGATTGGCAATGCAGCTCATAAGTGAATATTTATAACAACGAGTTTCATAAAAATAATGAGAACATTCGCCACTAGAGTTCTCAGACATGTCCCAGTATGAAGGAGTGTATAAGAATGAATTATCTTATTAAGTTTGCGGAAGGGTTCATGGGACTTTTCCAAACCGGAGCAGAAACCTTTATCAGCTGGATGACTGGCATTGTTCCGGTTGTTTTGTTGCTGATGGTTGCGATGAACACGTTGATTGCATTTCTGGGAGAGGCGCGTGTAACAAAAGTCGCCAGAGCTTCTTCCAAAAATCCGTTTACCCGTTATCTGATTTTGCCGTTTGTCTCAGCATTTATGCTTGGAAATCCAATGTCTTTTACAATGGCCCGTTTTTTGCCGGAGTTCTATAAGCCAAGCTACTATGCATCTCAGGCACAGTTTTGCCATACAAGCAATGGCGTGTTTCCTCATATCAATCCGGGGGAGTTGTTCGTCTGGATGGGGATTGCGCAGGGGATTACTGCTTTAGGACTAAATTCAATGGAGCTGGCTATACGGTATCTTCTTGTGGGGCTGGTGATGAATTTTATTGGCGGCTGGGTGACTGACTTCACTACTGTGTTTGTCTGCAAACAACAGGGAGTGACGCTTAGCAAGGACGTTAAATTAGTAGACTAGGGGGAAATAGAATGACGTACAATCAAATTAAAATAATAAAAGGGTCAGGTGGCTTTGGCGGACCTTTGATTATCACACCTACGGAAGAGAAGCATAAGTTTATCTATGTAACAGGCGGCGGAGAAAAACCAGCGATTGTTGATAAAATTGCAGAGCTAAGCGGTATGGAGCCTGTCAATGGATTCAAAACATCTATTCCTGATGAAGAAATTGCTCTGGCTATTATTGATTGCGGAGGCACATTGCGCTGCGGGATTTATCCTAAGAAGAGAATCCCTACTATCAATATTGTACCGACAGGGAAAAGTGGTCCGTTAGCCCAATATATCACAGAAGACATTTATGTATCTGCTGTGGGAGCAGAGCAGATTGTGCTCTCGGATGAGGTCTTGTCAAAAGCTGTTTCCGAGGCGCCGAAGGAAGAAAAGAAATATACGTATTCTACTGATAAAAAAATAACAGAGCAGCGTGCCGAGCAGCAAAGCTTTATTGCCAAAATCGGGATGGGGGCTGGAAAAGTGGTGGCAACCTTCAACCAATCTGCCCGTGAAGGGGTACAAACTATGATTAATACGGTTATTCCTTTTATGGCGTTTGTATCTTTGCTGATTGGTATTATTCAGGGATCGGGAATCGGAACGGTCTTTGCCAATATGATGAAACCTCTGGCAGGTAATGTAATCGGTCTGATTATCATCGGTTTTATTTGTTCACTTCCTTTCCTATCGCCTCTTCTGGGACCAGGGGCAGTTATCAGTCAGATTTTAGGAACATTGATCGGGGTGGAAATTGGCAAAGGAAATATTCCGCCGCAGCTGGCACTGCCTGCGCTGTTTGCGATTAATACGCAAAATGCAGCTGACTTTATTCCTGTTGGTTTAGGGCTGGAAGAGGCAGAAGCTGAAACAGTGGAAGTTGGAGTGCCATCCGTTCTGTATTCCAGATTTTTGAATGGGGTACCACGTGTTATTGTAGCCTGGCTGGCAAGCTTTGGAATGTACAGTTAAACTAGCAGTTGTTGGGAGAGAGGATAAATGATTTTTGAAACGTACGTGACAAACATTGGTTCAGAAGCAGACATGTTTCGGGAAGAAAATATGCTGATCTTTTTTGGTGATGAAGCTCCTGAAATGCTGGCTGATTACTGCTACAATATTGAGTTAAAACCTTCATCCGGAGAAATTCTTCCGGGAATGGACTTTGTTTTCGATAATCAGAGCTATAAAATTACTGCCGTGGGAGAAGTGGTCAAGAAGAACTTGGATGCTCTTGGACACATTACTTTGCGGTTTGATGGTTCTAATAAGGCAGAATTGCCGGGTACACTCTATGTGGAAAGGAAAACAATGCCAGCAATTCAAGTAGGAACAACAATCGGTATTAAATAAAAGAATTTCTTTCTGATTTCAACTCCGTTTTTTTTATGATGAGATGAAGTCAGGAAGAACTTTTTTAATGTGCAAAGGTCAAGCTTATCGCTTAGATAAGGGCTTACGCTCAGCTGATGACTTTCTGCTGCCTGGAAGATGCACACAGCAGAAATTATAATGAACAAGAATGAAAACGAGATGATGCGGCGTGGCATGTTTCTCTCATTGAATTTTGAGTGAAATCAACTGCTATTTCGCTATTTGATTGTCAGCGGATGCAGTATAATACGGATATGAAGAAGGAGGTTCGGTCATGAAAAAACTCATTATCAATGCCGACGATTTCGGTTATACACCTGGTGTCTCGCTTGGTATTATTGAAGCACATAACAAGGGAATTGTGACTTCGACGACAGCATTAACTGTTTCAGATCATTTTCTTGAAGGAATGAGACTTGCATCACAGCTGGCTCCTGGTCTGGGAATTGGTATTCATCTGACTTTGACATTGAATAAAGCAAAGCCTATTCTCAGAAAAGAAGAGGTACCTAGTCTAGTTGATGAAGAGGGGTATTTTTGGAATCAATCGGTGTATCTTGAAAAAGTTCGTCCAGAAGAAGTGAGGCTGGAGTGGGAAGCGCAGATTCTTCGCTTTTTAGAAAGCGGGAGAAAACCTGATCACTTGGATTCCCATCATTACGTTCACGGAAAAGTGGAAGAGCTGTTCAATGTCACACTTGAACTGGCGGAAAAGTATCGGCTGCCCATCAGAAACTGCAGTAATGAAGAGACCTTTGTAAGCTATAGATCAAGAAATGATGACTATCAAACCACGGACTGGACCTTTTTGGATTTTTATGGGAAAGCTGCTACACTCGAAGTTCTCGAACGGCTCTTTGATGAAGCTGTCAAAAGTGACAAAGAGATTTTTGAAATAGGCTGCCACCCAGCCTTTATTGATCCATACTTGCCGGAGCTGTCCAGCTATTGCATGGAAAGAATCAGCGAACTGAAGATTTTGACATTGCCTGAAGTGAAACAGATGCTGAAAAAACGCGGAATTCTGCTGACGAATTATAATATTTTTTATTAGAAGCTGTAATGTAGATTCCAAGTAAAAATAATTCTTGAAAAAGAGCCCCACTAAAGTCATTGACTGTCTGTACAGATAGCCAATGACTTTAGTGGGGCTCTTTGTTAATGATTGGCAGGAAGAAACAGTTATTATCAGTAATTGGAAATCAATTTGAGTCAAGTTGTTGAATCTGGTTTCTCTAAATAATCCTTTTAGACATGCGTTCCTGTAATTGATAGTCATTATAATTTATCAGCATCTCGACAGCAATAAAAAATGAGTAAATGTTAGTTCGTAATTATAAAAGGAGTGTAGGGGTTCGAATGTATATATGTCATAAAGTATGTTAAATGTTGAGTTTTCTAATTTAAAGTCTGAACTATGATTTTTATAATGAAAATAAATAATGATATTATATAACGAATAAACTATTTTAAAATAATATGACATGAGAAAATAATTTGCAAATAGTTTTTGTTTCGTATATTTTTCTTGAACGATTCTTAAAAAATTTATTTTCATATGAAAAAAATTAATTATTCATTTAAAGTACTATATAAATTTTATTTAATAGAATAATATTCCTAATGGTTTTGCAAAACAGCCATATAATGTAGTATTATTAACTTGGTCATTTTTTTGAATAAAATTATTTTAGGAATGAGGAGATTATTTTGAAAAAGAGAAAGTTTTTAAAGTTATTTGTTGTAACTGTCTGTCTAAATTACAGTGCACAAATATTACCGTTCCATAGTATAGTCGCAGAAGCAACTTCCGGTTATGAAGATAACATGGCAGGGGATATTATAGAACAAGATATATCGATTGCTGAGATACCTGTTGAAGCTTCTGTTGCTGAAGAAGCTATTGAAGTTCTTGTTGCTGAAGAAGCTGCTGTAGCCGAGTCAGTAGTTGTTGAAGAAGAGGCAGCTTTTGTTGAAGCTCCTGTAGAGAATGAAGTTCAAAATATAGTGGAAGCAGAGCAGTTTGAGGCAGCAGAGTTGGCACCTGTCGAAGCTGGTATTTCTCCGGCAGATGAAGTAAGTGGAATTACCCCGACAGCTGTTGTAAATAATTTTGATATCAGCAGTGATGGGAATGAAATGATACCAGGTCAATGGTACGATTTACCAACTTATATTTCAGGAAAATATCTAGCTGATAACATTTTAAATTTTGTAGAATCCTACGAGGTAACATTAACGTCTTCAGCAAGTTCCGTCACTGTGGTTCCAACTGTTATAGATGGGTCATTTTATTTAGATGTCTCAGGCTTTAGTGATGGGGAATATACAGTGCAAATAAATGCAATAGGTTATACTGACTGGGGAGATGGAGAGCTGGATCCCCAATACTGGACCACTCCAATTAAAATTGAGCTTAAATCAACAGATGCTGCAGTTATACCAGATGCAACATATAACCCCAATTCAATTGATACAAGTTTCCAAGGAGACGACAACAACTGGGTAATAAAGAATGAAGCAGGCGAAGTAGTTGCTCAAGGTTCTGGTGAAGTCATTGATGACAGTATATTGTCAACGTTGGGAGAAGGAAACTACACAGTAGAAAACACTGCGACAGCGACTACTAAAAAGGGTTCGGAAGTTCCGCCAACAACTGTAACTGGTACTTTCACCATCCGCCATCCTGAAAGTACAACGACTGTTGATAAACCAATCAATCCTGACTCCATTACGGGAACACAGAAAATTACAGATTCAGTGTTAACATGGGAAATCAAAGACAGCAGCGGAACAGTTGTTGCATCAGGTACAGGCAGTGAAGTACCGCAGGATACGATTAAAGGTCTGGATGAAGGCGACTACACAGTAGAATTTACCGAAACAAGTCCTGAAGGTGAAACACATACTTCCAGCGGATCATTTACTGCCAGATACCCGCAGAGTTCTACTAATGTAGATCGAGAATACAATCCGGAATCAATTACCGGAGGACAAAGATTGCCGGATTCAGAACTGACATGGGAGATTAAAGACAGTGAAGGAAATGTCGTGGAATCTGGAACAGGAGATGAAGTTCCGCAAACTGTTATTGATGGACTTGGGGAAGGTTCTTATACGGTAGAATTTACTGAAACAAGTACTGAAAATCTAACATCGGTAACAGAAGGAAGCTTTATTATTCGCCATCCTGAAACAACAACAACCGTTGATAGACCAATCAATCCTGAGTCAGTAACAGGAACGCAAAAAATTCCAGATTCAGAATTGACATGGGAGATTAAGGACAGTGAAGGAAATGTCGTGGAATCAGGAACAGGGAGCGACATACCACAAGATATTATCAGTGGTCTTGAAGAGGGTCCTTATACAGTAGAGTTTACAGAGACAAGCCCGGAAGGTGAAACACATACCTCTGATGGAAGCTTTACCGTTCGTCATCCTGAAACAACAACTACAGTAGATAAACCAGTCAATCCTGAATCGATTACAGGAACACAGAATATTCCAGATTCGGAATTGGTATGGGAAATCAAGGACAGCAACGGCAATGTTGTGGAATCAGGAACAGGGAATGAAGTTCCCCAAAGCATTATTGATGGACTTGAAGATGGGGACTATACAGTGGAATTTACCGAAACAAGTCCTGAGGGCGAAACACATACGTCAGAAGGGACATTCACTACTCGTCATCCTCAAAGTACCACAACCGTTGACCGTGAATATAACCCTGAGTCAGTTACTGGAGGACAAAAATTACCAGATTCAGAATTGACATGGGAGATTAAAGACAGTGAAGGAAATGTCGTGGAATCAGGAACAGGAAATGAAGTTCCTCAAAGTATTATTGATGGACTTGAAGAAGGTTCTTACACGGTTGAATTTACAGAGACGAGTACGGAGGATATGGTTTCAGTAACAGAAGGCAGCTTTATTATTCGTCATCCTGAAACAACGACAACTGTTGACAGACCAATCAATCCTGAGTCAGTAACAGGAACGCAAAAAATTCCGGATTCAGAACTGACATGGGAGATCAAAGACAGTGAAGGAAATGTAATAATTTCAGGAACAGGGAATGAAGTACCGCAAGACATTATTAAGGGGCTTGAAGAAGGCTCATATATAGTGGAGTTCGTTGAGACAAGTCAGGAAGGTGAAACACATGCAACGGAAGGAAGCTTTACCATTCGTTATCCTGAAACAACAACTACAGTAGATAAGCCAGTCAATCCTGACTCCATTACAGGAACACAAAAGATTCCAGGCTCAGAATTAACATGGGAGATTAAGGATAGTGAAGGTCGGGTGGTGAAATCAGGAACTGGAAGTGAAGTACCGCAGGACATCATAAATGCTCTTGAAAACGGAGAGTATATTGTAGAATTTACTGAAATAAGTCCTGAAGGTGAAACACATACAACCAATGGCAGCTTTACTGTTCGTCACCCGGAAGCTACTGTATCAATTGATAAAACAGAAAATCCGGATTCTATAACAGGTGGACAGAAGATACCAGACTCAGAACTAACATGGGTAATTAAAGATAAAGATGGTACAATTATTGCAGAAGGAGCTGGGAATACAGTACCACAGGACGTTATTTCTGGTTTGGCCCCAGGAAATTACACAGTGGAGTTTACTGAAATAAGTCCTGAGGGAGAAAGTTCTGTAGCTATCCAGGAATTCGTGATAACTGAGGCAGTTTTAGCAGATCCGGTCGATCCGGCAGAATCAACAACTCCAGCAGAGCTTGCAGGGACAACTGTCACTGGAACAAACAATGCGAAACCGGTAGGCAGCAATCCAACTACAGGCAAAAAGACCCTCCCACAAACAGGTGAAAGTAATCCGACATGGTTGGCTTCATTTGGTGCAATGTTAGGTCTTACAGGATTAGCAGGTTTTGTTCGCAGAAGAAAAGACGGCGAAAACTCATAGTTTATAGTTTTTGACTATATAAGTAAATATGGGTTAGCGACAGTCGTCTTAACCCATTAAAAGCACTTCAATCGAAAGGTTGAAGTGCTTTTGATTTTAAAAACAGGGTGTAAAATGATAGTGTTGCTTAAATAAAATCTGTTAGTATCTAAAGTTGATCTTAATTTATGATGGTTGCTAAAGATAAATTAAGGATAGCTTTTAGTTGTTTTTTCTTTTTAAGTTGGTTTATAATTCAATTGAGCGAAATTTTATTTCGTTTTATAGATTAAAAACTTGAAATTTTAATTCGTATCATTTATATTATATGTGTAAGCGATTCAAAAAAAGGGGAGACGTACCGTGTTAGAAAAACTGGAAACAGAAAAACGGAATAGTAAAACCGAAAATCTGGATCATTCATCCGTAAGAGAAATCATTGGGATGATGAATCAGGAAGACCAAACAGTTGCTGAAGCTGTTTCAAATGAACTGGACAGTATTGAGAAAGTAATAAATGCTGTTATCGATTGTATGGAGAAAGGAGGAAGTTTATTTTATATTGGTGCAGGTACCAGCGGACGGCTGGGTGTTCTTGATGCTGCCGAATGTATCCCCACATTCAATACAGATCCAAAATTGTTTCAGGCACTGATTGCTAATAAATAAAGAAGCTATCTGTGTGATGAGAATAGTTGAGACGGCATGTTATTACAAAGGTTGAACTGCTACAAATGTTATCGAGTTAAATATTTATATTTTTTTGGTGTTGTAATTAGTTCTAATGTATGTTATTATTTAGTTTGTATCAAAAAAATAGGAGGTGTTTAATTATGCTAAGCGAGTTATACGAGGAAGTTTCTATGGAATTTTTAGAAGAAGTAGAAGGCGGAAATTGGTTTCTTGACTGGGTAGGCTGGGGAAGTCAATGGGCTGATACACTTGAGTATTGGTAGAATAAATCTTTTTGTGAAGAAGTAATAAAAAGAGAAAGAGGTCGTGACAAGAGTCCAGCTTCTAGTAAATAAGAAGGAATTCACGAACAAATTTTTGGTGAGTTCTGATCTATTATTGAAGATGTTTCTTCTGTAACATCGTCTTAAGGATGTGACATACTTTTGGTACGTCCTCTTTTTTTTATAAAAGGAGATAGATATGTATTTAAAATTAAAAGAAGTGATTCCTTTTTTAGAAAATAATAATAGGGAAGACATTATAGAAATACTAGATACTATGGAATCTTTATTACCATTATTTTTTGAAGAACCATTTGCTGTGGATAAAAAATTGAATGAGCAGCAATTTTTAGAAAATATTCTAGAAAATTACGATAATATCCAAAGTAATATCAAAATTAGTGGTTTAATAATGGTTAGAAATCAAGAAGTAAAGATTAAAGCTGCAATAAATTCATTAAAAGAATTAGTTGATGAATTAGTGGTTGTGGATACAGGATCTACAGATAATACAATTAGCTCTATTAGAGAAATAGATACAGACAAAATTAAATTTTATGAGTATGAATGGGAAGAAAATTTTTCGTTTATGAGAAATAAAATATTTAGTATGACCACGGGAGATTGGGTGATTATTCTAGATTCTGATGAAGTTTTTACTAATAAAATTTCTTATAAAGTACTAAAAAATTTGTTAGGTTTTGTAACAGTATTAACAGAGAATAGAGATGTTAGTTTACAAATACAAGCATTTTATCCAAATTCCTCACGGTTTATTTTGCCAGATAGAATAATAAAAAAATCAAATACTGTAAAATTTTACGGGAAAGTACATGAAGAACCTAGATCAACTACAGCAAATCCACTTAAAAGAATACAATCAAGGATATCTGTAGTTAATGCTGGTGCATCAAAAGAAGAAGTAAAACGATTCAACAAAGAATCTAGATATGCTAAACTTACTAAAGAAATGATTGCAGAAGAACCGAATAATCCGCGTTGGGTAGTACTATCTAAGCCTGATGCATTTGAAGATTTAGGAGATAAAAAATATTATGAAAATCTTCTATTGCAGCACATAAAGGTTAATAAAGACAAACCTCTATCTAAAAAAAATGTAAATAATACTATCTATTTGAAACCATTACTTGATAGATATGTTCTGTGCTTAATGAATCGAAGTGATTCCGTAGTTGCACTGAAAGCAATCAAACTAGGAAAAGAACTATTTCCAAACAATATAAATTTCATTATGTATGAATATGCTGTTAAAAAAATTAATATTGATATTGAAATGAAGTGTTTGTTGGATAACCTGCTTTTTGATTTTGATTCATTAGATCAAAAAAAATATGTTCTTGAATCTCAGAAAAATGATGATTTTTTGAAAATTATTATAGTAAAAATGTTAATCAGTTTAGGTAATTATGAAAAGGCGGCTAAGATTTTTAATTCTATTTCAGATCCATATGCACTAGAATCCTTAACAAAAGAAAAAAAATACTTGAATATTGAAGGATGAGAGAATGAGTTATGTATTTGTCAAGCAACAAGATAAAAAAGATTGTGGAGTGGCTTGTTTAGCCATGATTTTAAAACATTATGGTTCGGATACATTAATTAATGAATTAAGGGATATTTCTGGAGTTACTTCTAATGGGGTATCCGCATTAGGTATGAAACAAACTTTAGAGAAATTTCATTTCAAATGTAGAGCAATAAAAGGAGATATTTCCATATTCGAAAATGAAGAATTATTATTTCCTTCAATTGCTCATTTGATTAATAAAGATGGAAGTTTTCATTATATTGTTATTCATGAGAAAAAAAGAAATAATTTAATTATTGCAGATCCAGTTATTGGTATAAAAGAAGTAAGCATTGAGGATTTTAATAGTGTATGGACGGGATTATTGTTATTAATGGAACCTAATGAAGAATTTGTCCCTCATAAAGTTAATAAAATGAATATACTATGTTTTATGCCATTGTTTTTAAATAATAATTTTATTTTTTTGTCCACATCAATTATTTCGATCGGTATATTTGTTACATGTGTAAAAATATTTTTTGTTGCAAAAGGAATTCTTCAAGGAGTAGTGTTAGATGACCTGAGAAAAAATATTCCTTCTCAAGTAATATCCTCAATTATCTTTATAACTTTATATTTCATATTAAAATTTATTAATGAAAATTTGCAAGTAAGTTTCAGACAGAGTTTGAGTCAGGACATTATTAAGTGTTTATTTAGTAAGTTAAAGGAACTACCAGACTCTTTTTTTTCACATAGAGAGACAGAGAATATTTTTTCAAAAATTCCGAACATAAGGGAAGTTGTTTTAGGGTTATCTGCATATATAAATATAATCTTTAATACGATACCTATGATACTGTTTCTTTTGTTTATGATGTCAAAACATAGCTTTTATCTACTTTTATTATCAATAGTTTATGTGACTATATATGTTTATTTCAAAAAAACTTATGAGATGCATTTAGCTAAAGTTAATAGAAAAGAAATTCAAAAAGGTATAGCTTTTAATAAAGCTGCATTTGAAACATTAAATATAATAAAAGAACAAAAAGATAGGCGATATCTACAAACTGATAAGTTAGAATTGTGCTTGGAGAAATTTCAAAAGGCAGGTAAAAAAACTCAGACTTTAATAATTTTGAATAAGTATTTGCAGATATTGTTAGTTGCAAGTAATTTATTGAATATATATTTTATTAGTGTATATATCATTGATAATGGAGTTTTACAACTGAGTCAATATATATATTATGCCGTTTTGAGCAGTTACTTTTTATTGTATATAGACAAATTAAGTATGTCATTGAACAAAATTTCTAAGGGGAATTTAGCTAGTATAGATTTATTTGAAATTCTATACTTGTAAGGTAGATTTAAGGTGAGGGATTAAGCTGTCTATGAAATATATATAAATACTATACAAGGTCTATTGAATAATTAAATTTTCTTACTCTATCGCCATTTAACACCTACATAAGGTTACAACAGGATCTTTCCGGGGAGGTTCTGGTGAAGACACAGGAGGACTTAGGGCAATCATCAGAAGCTAAAGAAGCGATTGCCATGACCATCTTAGCCAATCAAACGCTGCATCATCAGCCGGGCAATGTTCCTTCAGCAACGGGTGCTGAAAGAGCTGTTCCATTAGGAAGAATTACGTACTATCAATGAATGAAAGAAACAATCATCATGAAAATTGATGATTGTTTCTTTCATTCATGCGATAATAACAGAAGAAGCAAGAGTGGACAGAAGGAGTTGGAGCAATGAGCGGAGAAAATATTCTGGGGAGAATTCGCAGTATTATTGATATATTACCAGGTTCTGAGAAGAAGATCGGTCTGGCTGTTTTGGAAGATCCTTCTGCAGTGATAGGTATGACAGCTGCAGAGCTTTCGAAAGTTGCAGGAGCCAGTCCGGCTACGGTAATTCGTTTTTGCAAAAAAATAAATATTCCAAGTTTTACGCAGTTGAAAATAAAATTATCTGCTGAGATTGACTCTCCTGTTCAGGAAGGCTATTCAGATATTACAGAGAATGAGTCAATTCAGGAGTTAAAAGCGAAGCTTTTGGCAAACGCCTACCAATCAATGCAGGAAACGGTTGCTTTGATTGATGAGCAGCAGGTGGATCAAGTAGTTGATTTACTGATTAATGCACCCATTATTTATGTTTTTGGTGTGGGCGCTTCCTCACTGGTTGCGGAAAATATTTTTCAGAAATGGAACAGGGCTGGAAAAACGGTGGTCTATGTTCGTGATCCGCATGTTTTGATAACCATCCTGATCTCAGCACCTGAACAGGCTGTTTTCTTTGCGATTTCCAATTCAGGAGAGACCAAGGAAGTCCTTCAACTGGTGGAACTTGCTAAAAAATATCAGCTTCATACGGTGGGACTGACGCAGTTTGGAATGAATTCACTGGCCTCAAAAGTGGAGCTGCCGCTGCAGACAGTTCGCTCAAATGAAGCGGTTGTCCGGAGTGCAGCAACCACTTCTCTGCATAATCAGTTTATCGTTATTGATATACTCTTTTATGCTTACGCATCAAGAAACTTTGATGAGATGATTGACCGTATTCAGGAATCAAAATCTGAAGTGAGACAGTTTGATAAGAAATGAAAGTTGAACAAAAGAGTATACTGAAATAGGAAAAATAAAATTGTAAAGTATTCAGTGCAGCAGAAGGAGAAAAAGGAAACTATGAGAAACATTAAACTGACTGTCGAATATGACGGTGGAAGATATCTTGGCTGGCAAAGGCTTGGCAATTCAGATAAAACCATTCAGGGGAAAATAGAGAATGTCTTGAAACAAATAACAGGAACCGGTATTGAAATTATCGGCTCTGGAAGAACAGATGCGGGAACTCATGCAAGGGGACAGATTGCCAACTTTAAAATGGATACGCTGATAGAACTGCCGGAGCTGCTGAGTTCCTTAAATCACCGGCTTCCACAAGATATTGTTGTAAAAAAAGCAGAAGAGGTTCCTGAGAGATTTCATGCGCGGTACAATGCAACCGGTAAGAAATACAGGTATCATGTGTGGAACGATGCAATTCCGTCAGCATTTGAACGCAATTACAGTTTCCACTATATGGAGAAGCTGGACATGACTCTGATGAATGAAGCTTGCAGTAAACTGATTGGTACTCATGACTTTATCGGTTTTTCTTCTCTGAAAAAAACAAAGAAGTCCACTATTCGGACAATTAACGAACTATCCATTCAAAAAGAAGGAAGCATGCTTTATTTTACTTTTGTCGGTGATGGCTTTCTGTATAAAATGGTTCGAATTATTATGGGCACACTTCTTGAAATTGGAGCAGGTAAACTGCCGCTGGAAACGATTGACGAAGTGCTTGAACGAAAAATCAGAAGTGATGCAGGGATGACAGTACCCTCTCAGGGACTGTTCCTGGAAGAGGTTTATTATCGTTGATTTTCTGCTTAAACGAATGACAAAATGAAAAAAAGGCGACCTATTTTTATACCGTCCCCCAAAAGTTAGAGCCAAAATCTAACACTCGGAGGGCGGTATTTTTTAAGATATCCTTCCCTTTATTTATTTGCTTTTTCTCCTGCTTCCAAATAACTGGTGTCGCCGATTGTATCAATCATCATTTGACCGTCTTTCATGTGAAGGGTGGTTACACTGCAGTTGCCGATGGATTCGCCTTTATAGGTACTGGGTACAAGAAATTCCAGAATGGTTGGGATTTCACTTCCATGTGCAACAATCAGCACATTTCCACCGCCTGCTTCTTTACTGGCTGCAATGATTTCGTCCATTGCTTCTTTAGAGCGCTTTACAATTTCATCGTAGGTTTCAGCGGTTTGTGTCGGATCATTTTTAGCTATCTCATTGGCGATGTCTTCATCCGATAGTTTTTCTGTCAGTTCTGCATACTGTGACCATTCATCATCAAATTTCAACCCCTGTGCTTCAAAGATGGGGGCCCACATTTCGGAATTGTCACGCCCTTCATACCCGCCGTAGTTCCATTCACGTAAGCCGGCTGAAGTCTGCAGCTCCAGTCCTTCCCTGTCTCCCTCTTCAAGAATGTAGTTTGCGGTGGAAACAGCACGACCCAGATCACTGGAATAAGCTAAAGTAAATGGAACATTCTTCAACCCAACAGCTAAATCTTTTGCTCCCTGAATCCCCGCATTTGTTAGAGGAGTATCAGACCACCCCTGCACCTGATCTGTTGTGTTGAACATAGTTTTTCCATGACGGATAAAGTAAAAGACAGTCTCAGTATTTTCCGTTGAAATTGATTCCTGTACAGAATCAATTTTATCATCTCCGGAAGAACAACCTGCCAAGACAAATCCTGCGACTAAGACTGCACATAATACTTTGACTTTTTTCATGGGTCTCTCCTTTATAATTAATCGATATCTTCTCCATTACTGCGAATGACTTTTTGATACCAGGCGAAGCTGTCTTTTTTCAGGCGTCTGCCGCTGCCTTTTCCATAATCATCTATGTCTACATAAATGAATCCATAGCGTTTGCTCATTTCACTGGATGAACAACTGACGATATCAATGGGTCCCCAGGCATAGTAGCCGCGCAGATCCACACCATCCTTAATCGCTTCTTTCATTGCTTGAATGTGATCCCGATAATAGTCAATACGGTAGGAATCATGAACACTTTCGTCTTCCAGTTCATCAAAATAGCCAATCCCATTTTCAGTGATATAAATCGGACATTGATAGCGGTCGTAAAACTCATTCAACAAAATTCTTAAGCCGATCGGATCAATTGTCCAGCCCCAGGGATTTGCCGGAAGTTCTTTATTTCTATGAGGTCCCAGATCTTTATTGTAGGAATCCTGATCACATATTTGTGTGTAGTAGTAAGAGAAAGACATGAAATCTGCTGTGTGCTTCAGTGCTTCCTCGTCGCCTTCACCGAATGCCACATGAATGCCTTTGTCGTCAAAGTAACGGAATGCATAGCCGGGATAATGACCGCGAAGCAGTATATCTGCAAAGAAGTATTCCATTTGATTTAGTTTCAATGTCGCTAAAACATCCTCTGCTTTACTTGTTGCTGCATAAGACGGTCCGCCGCAAAGCATCATGCCGATTTCATTGTCGGGATAATTTTCATGTGCATATTTTGTAATCAGCGCACTGGCAACCATTTCGTTGTGTACACCCTGATATTTGGCAGACAGCAAATCATCTACTGCGTCTTCGGCAATGCCCAGATGGTTGAAGGATTCATGAACAATCAGATTGATCTGATTAACAACGATCCATTTTTTTACTTTTCCGTGGTAACGATCCAGAATTACTTTCCCAAAGCGAACAAAGAAATCAATGACTTCTCGTGAATACCAGCCTTTGTATTCGGTTGTTAAATAAATCGGAATTTCATAATGCGACATTGTAATCATTGGCTCCATACCGTTTTTGATTATTTCATCAAATAAGTCATCATAAAACTGCAAGCCGGCTTCGTTTGGCTCTGTTTCATTACCCTTCGGGAAGATTCTTGCCCAGTTAATAGAAGTTCGGAAGGTTTTTAGCCCCAGCTCACCAAGCAGTTTCAAGTCTTCCTTGTACGTATGATAAAAATTAATTCCCCGGCGCTTTGGAAAAATTCGATCTGTGCTGACCATAGCATCCTTGATATAGGAAGTGGTCATTTCTACATTGGATTTTTTTTCCAATGCTACATCAGGAAGGAATTCATTGATATCTGCAACACACCAGCCTTTCCCATCAGTATCCCAGGCACCTTCTGCCTGATTGGCGGCAATCGCACCACCCCATAAAAAATTATTTGGGAACCCTTTAGGTACTCTAGTCATTTTCTTCCTGCCTTTCCAGTTTGTTTTCCAGTTGTCGTATACGCTGGTCGTATGTCTTAAAGATAGACAGCATACGTTTGACAATATTTATTTCACTGTAAATTGTCATTAGCGTATCCTGAGCATGCGTAAACAATACAGAATATTCGCCGTCTTCTCCAGAAGTTTCATCTGTGATGGCATCTGTTTGGACCTGATGTGCCTGAACAATTTCTTTATTTGCCAGTTTCATTTCCTGTTCAGCCTGCTCAAAATCATTGATTTCAATTGCTTTTAAGGCATCCATGCAGTGCTTTCTTGCATCTCCGGCATGTAGAATTATCTGCATGGCATTTTGAACGACTTGTTCTTTCACCATTTAAAAACCCTCTTTCGTTGTTATATCTATGTTTTTTCAACGGCTTCGGCAGCCTCTCTGTCACATTCCTGTTTTTCGTATACTTTAAAGAATGGATACCAGATTGCCGCAGCTGCAACAAAAATAATCAGCATTAACAGAATTCCCGAGAGGGTTCCTGTAGTCAGCCAGGTTGCGATCGGGAATGGGCAGTACCACATTTGAAACATGACCGTTGGTATAGGAGCAAAAGCAATAACCTTTGTAAACAGCCAGACAATTAATGGTAAAATCAGTCCCTGCAGCCACATCGGAACCATCAAAAGAGGATTCCAGGCGATACAGCCAAAAACGATCGGCTCATTGATATTGAAAATAGTTGGCGCAATAGAAGCTGTTCCCAGTGCTTTTAACTTTTTGGATTTTGAACGTATCAACATGAAAACAAGCGGCATGGTACAGCCAATTCCACCAATCCATAAATAGGCAGAGTAGATCGTTGGGTCAGTCACTAAATTCATGGCTTTTCCGTCAATATTTGCCTGAATTGCTGTCAGTAAAACTGGATTTAAAACAGGAGTCAATACCCACGTTGAAATACCCAAAGAGTAAAGGAAGCAGACAATCAGCATCATCAGAGAAAAGCCCCATGGTGTCTCAATGACGCTTTGCAGCGGCATAAAGATTGCCAGAACAGCGTTATATACATCAAAGCCGAGAATATCAACCAATATCCAGCCGACAAGTACAACAATTCCGATTGGAAGCATGGCGTCAAACCAGGAGCGGACAAAGTCAGGAATTACTGACTCCTCGCTGAAAAATGAAAATTTCCCAAATAAATTCAGTACAAAGCCTGCAAATAAACCTGCAACAATTGCGACAAACATTCCACCGGCACCGAGAGCACTATGACCAAAACCAGGTTCGCCGTCTGCAATAACCTGTGGTGAAATAATAATCAAAAATAAGATGATTCCGGATATTCCTGCATTAATTCTTTGCTTGCGCAGTCTTTTCTTCTCCATCAGATTGAAAGGAATTAGGAAAGAAATTACCAGTGAAATCATTCCCATTGTCCAACCATACGGTGTCCAAAAATTAGGCAGGCTTGGTAAATAATCATTTAGAATTGCCAGCATACAAAATACAGAACCTAAAAAAATTAAGGGTAGGGCCTGCATAATGGAATCCTTTAACGTTACAATCCACACATTGTGATTGATTTTATTCATTTTCGGTGTAAAACTGTTTTCCAACCAGTTAATTAAGGGTTTCATTTTTATACCTCCATTTTTAAAACTATTGAACTTCTCCCAGTAGATGTTCCAATGCCTGTTCTCCGTTTAATGTAGCATAATATTCAGGTTTCATTAGAATGACTTTCACTGGTGCATCACCAACAAATTCTTCCACTTCATCAAGGATATAAGCAAGGTGCGGTCCAACCATTAGAGCATCAATTTCATCAATATAGTTTTCAATCTCACTTTCTCCGCGTGCGGTAATTTTTATGTCCAATCCTTTTGCTGCGGCAGCTTTTCGAATATTGGCAGCCATAAAGCCTGAGCTTGCTCCCGATCCGCATACAAGTAACACGTTCATTTTTTTCATAATTTTTTCTCCTTTACATAGTTCCGATTGATAGCGCTATCAATTACAGTTATACTATAGTCAATCTCTAGTGGTGAAACAAATATTTTTTTGCACCGCAGAGGTGAAAGAGAGGAGAGTATCCGGTGAAAGCAAAATATATTAAACTTCTTCAATACTTGAACGAACAGGGGAATTGGGTCTCTTCCACACTGTTGGCGGAGAAATTTGGCTTGTCCAAACGAACAATAAAATCGTATATTTCAGATATTCAAACAATTGAACCTGATTTGGTTGTTTCTTCAAGCAGAGGCTATCGTGTGGAATCGGGTAAGCTGGCTGCTTTTTTTAATAACATCCAAACAAGTATTCCAGAGACACCTGCTGAACGAGCTGCCTATCTTCTCCTGAGATTGATCTCGACAGAAGAAGCAATATCTGTTTATGATCTGGCAGAAGAGTTATATATCAGTGAATCAACGCTGCTGAATGATGCAAAAAAACTCAAAAAGCAGTGTTTGGAGCTGTCTTTGGAAATTCGACTGATCAAGGATACGCTGCAGCTGATTGGAACAGAGAAAGCCAAACGGCAGTTAATCCACACTACCCTGCTATCTGAGTTGGATAATCATTTTGTTGATATCACTAAACTGCAGGAAAGCTTTGTAGACTTTGATCTGGATTATATTAAGGAAATTATTGCAGAGCTCTTTTCTGATTACGATTTTTTTACCAATGATTATGCATTGACGAATATTGTCATTCATCTGGCGATTGCCGTTGATCGAATGAAAGGGAATTTTCAGTTTCCTGAATCAGAAGCACAGCCGCCGCAGTCCATCCATCCTGCTGTTTTAAAAATTGCTGAAAAAATCGCCGGAAAAGTTGCTGAACGTTATAATATTTGTTTTCCTAAAGAAGAAATACGAGATCTGGCAATATTAATTTCCGCCAATGGTACCAGTGTTAATTTTACACAGATATCCGCTGAGGAACTGGAACAAGTTGCGGACAAACGCTGTCTTGATCTGGTAGGGAAAATTTTGGAAAAAGTCCATGAACTCTACTTTATCGACGGCAATGAGCCGGAGTTTTTTATTCGATTTGCACTCCATGTAAAAAATTTATTATATCGGATAGATAACGGCTATTCCTGCAGAAATCCAATGACAGAAACGCTTAAGAAAGAATGCCCGCTTATTTATGACTGTGCTGTTCAGGTTTCACATGTGATTCAAAAAGAACTGGATTATACAATTAGTGAAGATGAGATTGCCTATATTGCATTTCATTTAGGCTATGCACTGGAAATTCAAAAGCAGCGGACAAACAAAATCAACTGTACCATTCTTGTTCCGCACTACTATAATATGAACATCCAGGTAATGGAAAAGCTGCAGAAAAACTTTGTTGACGACCTTGAGATTCAAAATATTCTGACCAGTGAAAAGGAGCTGAAATATGTAGATACAGAACTGATTGTTTCGGCAGTTAAGCTGAAGCAGGTGGTCACAACGCCCTATGTGGTCATTAATCCATTTTTTACACTGGAAGACCGTCAACAGATCGCATCAAAAATTTTTGATATCAAAGAAAAAAAGCGCAGAGACCAGTTTGCCCAAAATTTCCTGTCTATTGTTGATGAAGGCCGATTTATATACACGACTGAAAATCAGAATTCGGATGAATTGTTGAAGCAATTATGCAGTCGAATGGAGGAGGAGGGAATGGTTGATGAAAGGTTTTATCCTCAGGTAATGGAACGGGAGCAGCTTTCTTCTACAGCCTTTGGCTCAGTGGCCATTCCTCATTCCCTGACGATGAATGCCAATCGTACAGGTATTTCCATTGTTGTTAATCCAAACGGTATTGCGTGGGGCAGCAGCCGTGTCACATTGGTATTTCTGATTTCAATTAATTACCGTAATCGACATGTTTTTCGCGAGATATTTGATGACTTAGCCATGATTTGTACCGATGAGCAGAATGTTCACAGGCTAAGCTCCCTAACATCTTTTGAAGAGTTTGTGGATACACTGGTACAATGTTTTGTTACTTCAAATTGAGATACCTACGAATCTTTCAGATGTTTTTTTACAGCTAATAAAAGCGAAATAAAACTGGAATTATACCTTGTAAGTCATTTGATTTTTGTAAGAATTATTTTAGTGATATAGTTTTTATTAGTTATATTTTTTCTCAATTAGAAAAGGTTGATAGTGGAATGGGAGGTTTGGAAATGGAAAAGCTGAGTATAGGTAATAATGTTTGGAACAGAAGAAGCATATATGATCTGCTGTTCATCTTTCTTGTTTGCGGGATGCTGGGGTGGATTTTTGAAACAATCGCAGTGTATATTACTGTGGGAAAATTGACAGATAGAGGCTATCTTTTTATTTTAAATAAGCTTTCCAGCTATTTTCCTGTACTGAAAAAATATCCTTTAATCGGTAATATTCCTCTTATCTGGGGGCTTCCGCTCATTCAGATTTATGGAATCGGCGGTGTTCTTATGACTGTTTTCTTTGGACGGCTGAAAAAGCATCCTATTCGTTTATTCTTTGCAGGTGCGTTTTGGATGACTTTATTTGAATTATTTTCCAGTTATTTAACCAGCTGGCTGCTGGGGCGGACTTATTGGGATTACTCTCAGGAATTTATGAATTTTCAAGGGCGTATTTGCCTGAAATCAACGATTATGTGGGGAATATTATCTTTGTTTGCAGTAATGCTCCTTGATCCGCTGCTCGATAAGCTGTATCAACGATTTGAGCGGGTAACTTATTATAAAGCAGCAGTCATTGTTTTGGTTGTTTATACAATTATTTGTGAAATCACGAAATACTGGCTGGACCCGACGATTATTTCTAATTAGTATTGTATGAAGCAAATAGGAGGAAGGGCAATGGATTTTCTTAAAAGAAACGGTTTTTATTTTCTGATGTTGGGCGCAGTCAGTGATTTTTTAACTCCATACATTCTGGGACTGTTTTTTCCGGCGATGAATCAGCTGACGATGGTAATCAGTGTGTTTGGGGATGTGAGCAGCCCGGTACGTCAGCCATTTCTAATTTGGTCAGTAGTCTCTGGAATCTTCTTTGTTTTAGCCTTACCGGCATTGTATCAGGAGTTTATCGATACATCACGTACACTCACAATATTACTTGTGTCTGCAATAGGCTTTTATGGTGTTGGCGACTGTATCTTTACTGGCTTGTTCAGCATTAATATGGAGCAGGCAGGATGGAACCTGTCAACATGGATACACAATATAGGCTCCGGGCTTGGGTATACCGGTTTTTTGCTATTTCCATTCCTCTTGTTTCTACTTTATAAAAAACAGCTGAAGAAAGCTCTTAGTCATTTCTATCTATTTTCACTGTTTGTCAGTATACTGTTTGCGGGGATTTACGGACTGGCACGTATTCCCAAAGTCAGCCAATTTCCATTTTTAAACCAAATAGGACTCTGTCAGCATGTCAGCTTTTTCTTTAATTATTTACCTATAGTTGTTTTTTTCTTTATGCAAATTAGACAGTCTAGAAGACCTTCAGGCAAATTTTCTTAAGTGGTAGGTCAGTTACAGTCTTAGGGGTAAAACCTATTTTAACAGTTGGAGAGCTCATCACCTAAAATCATTTATTTTGAAATTAAAAAAGGGGAATCAATATTCCGTATGTGATAGTTGCAACATCCTATTTTTTAGTCAGATAAAAAAAAATTTGAAAAACAGTTGTTGTCTATCCAACAATTGATTATAATTTTTATATAAGCAGATAGAAATAAAAACTGAAGGGGGTAGAAATACATGAGTAGGAAATATATGAATTACGTTGGAGAAATTTTAACAGATGCTGAATATCACGGATTGGGAAAACCTGAAAATTTTCTTGAAGTACGTATGGATAAGGAGCTGCCTTTTCGCCTTTATTGCAGAACTCATGAAAAGGACTGGGTAGAAGTAACAGAAGAGGAACGCCTGGATTTAATAAAAGATCTGAAAAACAAGAAATCAATGTATTCAAAGAGTGATTATCGCTATTATATGCTGGATTTCCATCTTGCAAGTTTGGGAGAACGATAGATCTATTTGTAAGCGTTTAAAAAATGAGAGTTTAAAGAATAAATGAAATAAAGGTATGAAGTTCGTTTGATAAATTTCATGCCTTTTTGGATTCTGAATTTCGCCTCTTTTATCTTCTGCAGTGTTCTTTGGAATGTGAGTGTTTTCAGCTATTCCTGGATTTGTAGTGTCAAATTTCCCATTTGCCAAAAGTCTTGAAAGGGTTCAAGAGGATTTCTGAAGCCTTTTCTTTATCGGTTTGTCTGTACATACTGTTTGCCTGTCTTCCAGCATGATAAAATAAAAAAGACTGAGAGGAATCGGCAGCTATCCACAGCTGAAATTCTCAGCACTCATTTAATAGATAAGGAGTTTCTCTAAATGAATGTCTGTGACTTATATAAAAAACTGGAGCTTTCCCCTGTGATTGCTGCGGTAAAAAATGAAGAAGAGCTGACTGCGGCATTGACATCAGAGGTTGAGGTTGTTTTTATTCTGCAGTCCCATCTAATGCAGCTTAGTGAAATATCGGAAAGAATTAAGAAGAGTAAGAAAATTGCATTTTTGCATGCTGACTTGGTTAAGGGGTTGTCTTCGGATGAAGCAGCCATTGACTATGTAAAAAAATGTACAGTATTTGATGGAATTATTTCAACAAAATCAGTGATTGTCCGCTATGCTAAAAAACATCAGCTGCTGGCTATTCAACGTTTTTTTCTGTTGGACTCTTCGGCTCTGGAAAATATGGAAAGACAGCTTGCACATATTGATGCAGATATGGTTGAACTGCTGCCCAATGTTTCTCCGAAGATCATTAAAGAAATTGTGAAATCGTCAAAAAAACCATTAATTGTAGGCGGCCTGATTCGGGACAAGGAAGATATTATGGGTGCTTTGGGAGCAGGAAGCCTTGCTGTTTCAACGACAAATGTGCCGACTTGGTCTGTCTAGTTATTGTCCAAGCTCTATATAGGTGGTATAATATAAACAATTAAATACTTGCTGGAGAAAAGAGAGTATAGCAACAGACACCAAAAAAAGTGGTGTTTGTTTCTGTATTCTCTTTTTTGTGCTTGAGAGATATAGACAGGGGGAAAAAAGATGTACGATGTGGTGATTATCGGTTGTGGGATTGTGGGTGCTGCAACAGCCTATGAATTAAGTAAGTATCAGCTGAAAGTTTTAATTCTGGAAGCGGAAAATGATGTGAGTATGGGAGCAACTAAGGCTAATAGTGCTATCCTGCATGCCGGTTTTGATCCGGAACCGGGAACTCTGATGGCAAAATTGAACGTGGAAGGTGCTGCACGAGCCAAAGAGCTTTGCCAAAAGCTTTCAGTTCATTATCATCAGATTGGTTCTCTGGTGGCAGCATTTTCTAAAGAAGAGTTAGCGGTTATTCAGGAGCTTTATGCGCGTGGTCTTAAAAATGGGGTTTCAGAGCTGCAGATGGTGGATAAGGAAGAGCTTCTGGAAATGGAACCTGGGTTATCTCACCGCGCCCTCGGGGCACTTTATGCGCCGACTGCTGCAGTCGTGAATCCATGGGAGCTTTGTCTTGCTCTTACTGAAACTGCAGTAGTTAATGGCGTGGAACTTTCGCTTAATAATAAAGTGAAGGAGATCAGCAGGAGAGAGTCCGGTTACCAAATCACAGCAGAAAAAGGAATTTATCAGATTAAATATGTTTTTAATGCAGCGGGTGTTTATTCAGATGCTGTTCATAATATGGTGGCAGAGCCTGATTTTGAGATCGTACCCAGCCGGGGGGAGTATTATTTACTGGATAAATCTGAAGGTTCAGTTGTTTCTCACATTATCTTTCAATGTCCTTCCAATGTAGGAAAAGGGGTGCTGGTCAGCCCAACTGTACATGGAAACTTGATTGTCGGACCAAATGCTGAAGAAGTTTCAAAAACAGAGCTGGGAAGCGGTATGGATACAGGAAATACAGTCAAAGGATTGAGACAGGTATCTGAACTGGCAAAAAAAACGGTCCCTGATCTTAATTTAAGACGGTCTATTCGTAATTTTTCAGGGATTCGTGCAAACAGTACAAAAAAGGACTTTATTATTCAAGAAGCTGCTCCTGGTTTTATCGATTTAGCGGGTATTAAATCTCCCGGACTGACCTCTGCTCCGGCAATTGCACTCTATGGAATTAGGTTACTGGAACAATCAATAGGACGTACGTTTCAATTGAAAGCCCAATCTACGGATACCCGGGAGAAAATTGTTTTTCAGGAGCTGACAATTGAGGAGAAAAACAAGCTGATCCAGAAAGATTCCAGCTATGGACGAGTGATCTGCCGCTGTGAAATGATTACAGAAGGAGAAATAAGAGCTGCAGTGCATTCAGCAGTTGTTCCTGCATCGGTGGATGGCATCAAGCGAAGATGCAATGCCGGAATGGGACGCTGTCAGGGCGGTTTTTGCGGTCCAAGAGTTGTTGAGATTTTAGCAGATGAGCTGGGAAAGTCTCCGCTGGAAATCTTGCAGGATCACACGAGCAGTTATGTTTTAACAGAAGCAACCAAGGGAGGTCTGGAACATGCATGAGTTAATCATTATCGGCGGAGGACCAGCTGGATTGGCAGCAGCAATGGCTGCTTACGAAAAAGGGATCAGGGATATCTTAATCATTGAAAGAGACAGTGAACTGGGCGGGATTCTTAACCAGTGTATTCACAATGGTTTTGGTCTTCATTATTTTAAAGAGGAATTAACCGGGCCGGAATATGCGGGACGTTTTATTGAGATGCTGAAAGAAACAAGTATAAAGGTTTACTTGGACACGATGGTTCTGGAAGTAACCAAAGAAAAAACGATTCACATTGTTAATAAGAGAAAGGGCTATCAAATTTTACAGGGAAAAGCACTAATTTTTGCAATGGGTTGTCGGGAGCGGACAAGGGGAGCCATCGGAATTCCGGGGAGTCGACCAGCGGGTGTTTATACAGCGGGAGCTGCTCAACGATATGTCAATATAGAAGGTTATCTTGTAGGGAAAAAAGTAATTATTTTGGGATCGGGAGATATTGGATTGATTATGGCTCGAAGAATGGTACTGGAAGGTGCGAAAGTATTGGCATGTATTGAAGTGATGCCTTATTCGGGCGGTCTAACAAGAAATATTGTGCAATGCTTGGACGATTTTGATATTCCCTTATTTCTTTCGCATACAATTACAGAGATTCGAGGGAAAAGCCGAGTAGAGGAAGTCGTCGTTTCAGAAGTAGATGAGAAGCGACAGCCGATTGCCGGGACAGAACAGATTTTTGCCTGTGATACGATTTTATTGTCTGTAGGATTGATTCCTGAAAATGAACTTAGCCGCAGTGCAGGAATTGTATTGGATAATCGAACAAACGGTGCACTTGTTTATGAAAATATGGAAACGTCGATTCCTGGAATTTTTGCCTGCGGAAACGTTGTCCACGTACATGATTTAGTAGATTTTGTAACGGCTGAGAGCATGAGAGCCGGAGCGGCGGCAGCAGAATTTATTTTGTCTCAGCACTTGATGGATGAGCTGACTGTAGATTACTTAACCATAAAAAATGGGGAGCATGTGACCTATGTAGTTCCTCAAAAAATTCGTGAAGACAAGGTTGATAAGAAGGTTGAGCTGTTTTTCCGAGTAAATAAAGTGTATGGCGACAGCCAAATCGTAGTAAAATCGCAAGGAGAAACACTGGTAAAACAGCGAAAGAGCTATATTGTCCCTGGCGAGATGGAGAAAATTAAATTATCCCGGAAAGCTATTGATAAAATCCAGAACGGTGAAATAGAAATTTGTGTGGAGGAGGTCGGCAGATGATGAAAGAGTTTATCTGTATTATGTGTCCCAAGGGCTGCCATTTAATGGTGGATACAGCAAATGAGTATCAGGTTAGCGGTCACAGCTGCAGTAAAGGTGTGAAGTATGGCAAAGCAGAAGCGACTAATCCAATACGTGTAGTCACTTCTACTGTAATTGTTGAGGGTGGAAGACACCGCCGCTGTCCTGTAAAAACTACGGATGGGATTCCTAAAGAATATGTAATGGAGGCGATGAAGGTGATCAATGAAGTTCGATTGAACGCACCAGTGAATATCGGTGATATTGCAATAAAAAATCTGTTGAATACAGGGGTAGATGTGGTGGCTACAGGGAACATGTAGATAATAAAAAGAAAATTTTTTAATGGGGAAAGCTCAGCATTATCAAGGATTTTGGATATCTTGGAGAGAAGTTTTGAGGTACAGGATTACAGTCGATAAGGAAAAAATGCTCTGTTAAATTGTACGGGAAAATAAAGTATGATTTGTCAGGTGAAGCTCCTATACAAACACAGACTGATGTCCCAAATATCAAGAGACTCCAATGGGGAGAACAGGCATGGTTGAATATAAGTCTTTTCATAAGGCAGCTAAGCTGTTGTTCTTTAGGTTGTATAGTGCTAAAACTCAATGAATAGGTCAAATTCTCTTTCTTATCAGTTTTGTAGGATGCAATTTAGTATGACCTATCGCTGAGTTTGAAGCGGAAGCTCATTTGTTAGGGTACTCGGCAGAATAGATTTTTACTGACAGAGGTTGCTTTAAACAGTCTATGTTACTTCGCTGGACAACTCCAAGTACTCTATTTTCGAAAAAATTACAGTCAGTATAAGGTTGCGGTATGCTTTTATAAAATTTGAAATAAGCAATAATTTAGTTCTTATTAAAAAAACGCTTGCATGAAATTCATTCATGTGCTATTGTTATGACAAAGAGATGTAGAAAGATGGTGGAGGAATGAATGATAATAGATTGCCGCTGTACATTCAAATTGCCAGTGATTTAAAGTTTAAAATTAATTCTGGTGAGTGGAAAGTCGAAGATCAGATCCCGACAGAATATGAGCTTTGTACAATCTATGACGTCAGCCGCATCACGATTAGAAAAGCGATTGATCAGTTGGTCAATGAGGGGTTGCTGTATCGAAAACGTGCAGTAGGCACCTTTGTTCAGGCGAAGGAGCTGGAGGTCAAAGAAACTGTGGTCAAAAGCTTCACACAGGAGATGAATAATCTAGGCAGAAAAGTGCATACATTGGAAGCGAAAGTTAACATGGTGAAAGCGACAGCAAAAATTGCGAATTTTTTGAATATTAATGAAGGTGATCCAGTGCTGAATTTACAGCGGATATTTGGTACTGAAGAACTGGCCTTCGCATTTTTTGACACATATTTTACGTATGAAACATTCTTTTCAACAAGCAGTGAAGATTATTACGGCTCATTTTATGAATATTTAAAAACTTTTGATATCATAGTAGATTCAGTTAAGGAATATGTTGAGGCAGTCAATCCTAGTGAGTACTTAGTGGAAGTGCTCAAAATAGATACAAACACACCAATTTTAAAAAGGGTTAGAATTACACAGCAACTTGGGAAGCAATTTCACGAGTATTCAGAATGTTTTTATATTGGCAGTGAGTACCGTTACTATGTCAACGACTTTACTTAAAATAGGTAAAAAATATATTTCTATATTTAGAAATATATTTTTATTACATCTTATTGTAATTACATTATATCAATTGGGAGGAAGGAAAAAATGGCAATTTCATTTATTAGGATCGATGACCGGATTATTCACGGTCAAGTAGTTACTCGTTGGATGAGCGAAAGAAAGTGTGACGGTGTTGTAGCAGTTGATGATCCGTCAGCAACAAATCCTGTATTGGCTAAAATGCTGAAATCGGCAGTTCCGCTGCCCCTAAAAGGGTTTGTGATGACCGAAGAGGAAATTATTCAAAAATGGTCGAAAATCGTTGAAAGTAAACGTCAGTATTTTTTGATCGCCCGTTCGCCAGCAACACTTGTCCGAATTTTTGAAAGCGGTGTTAACTTTATTTCGGAGATAAAAGAATTGAATGTGGGACCAATGAGTGTCCGTGAAGGTGCCAAGAAATATGGTAAAAATTTAAGTATGATTCCAGAAGAAGAAGAAGCGTTCGATGTACTGCAGCAAAAGGGCATGACAATTTCATTTCAATTAGTTCCTGATTCAAAAAGAAGGACATGGGATGAACTGAAAGCTGAAGGAGGAGAGTAGTGTGGATATAACATTATTGATGCAGGCAATCACTATTTCTGTGATTTGTTATCTGGGTGCATTATCAACTCCTTGGTTATTAGGATTGACCGGAGGCTGGTATACGATTACCCGACCTTTAGTCTCAGGGATGATTGTTGGCCTGATTTTAGGTGATATGAAACAAGGAATCATGATGGGTGTTGCAATTCAAACAGTCTATATTGCAATGGTAACGCCAGGAGGGCAAATGCCTGCAGATCTAAATTTTGTTGCTTTTCCGGCAATTGCATTGGCAATGCTTTCTAATACCAGCACAGAAGTTGCTGTAACACTGGCGACAACTATTGGAATTCTTGGAACAATTGTTTTTAATATGTATCAGGTTATCAATTCATTTTGGAACCATCGTGCAGTTGCAGCAATTCGTGAAGGAGATTACAAAAAATTCCGAATGAATGCAATTTTTGGACCTCAGTTAGTCAATTTTATTTCAAGATTTGTTCCCTCTTTTTTAGTGCTCTATTTTGGTTCAGGATTTGCGAAAACAATGCTGGATTCTATGCCTCAATATTTAATTGATGTTATGAGTTATTTAGGCGGTGTTCTGCCGGCAATCGGGATTGCTATGTTGTTGACAGCAGTGGTTAAAGAAAATTCGTTGTTCTTATTCTTTTTATTAGGTTTTGTCTGCATTGTATTCTTAGAGTTGAATATGATTGCATTGACAATCGTTGCAGCTGTGATTGCATATCTTTATTTCAACGGATTGAATAAAAACAGCTCTGTCAGCTCAGCAGGTGTAGTTATTGGTGAAGAAGATGAGGAGGAGTTTTAGCAATGACCGAAAAAATCTTAGATAAAAAAACATTGACAAAATCCTATCATAGATGGATGATGTACAATTTGGTTGCTATGAGTTTTGAATTTTTAGAAGCAATGGGCTTTGCACTTTCGATGGAGCCGGTAGCTGACAAACTTTACAAGGATGAACCAGAGAAGAAAAAAGAAATGTTGGAACGTCACACCGCTTTTTATAATACAGAACCTCAAGTCGGTGCATTAATCAATGGAATCGCAGTTGGACTTGAAGAACAAAAAGCAATGGGGAATGCTGGTATCACAGGTGAGCTGATTAACAGCTTAAAAATTGGCTTGATGGGTCCTCTAGCTGGAATTGGAGATTCGATGGTGCCTGGAATGCTGATTCCCATTTTATTATCAATCGGAATGGGGCTTTCCGCTAATGGTAGTAGTTTAGGTGTTTTTTTCTACGTCATTTCATTTAATAGTATTGTTTATTTTGGTTCACGCTATTTATTTTTTAAGGGGTATGAGCTTGGAGCAGAGTCAATAGATGTTTTTACTGGCGAAAAAGCACAACAAATAACAAAAGCAATTACAGTATTAGGAATGACAGTGATCGGCGGTGTAGCAGCCTCGTATGTAAATCTTGAAATACCAGCAAAATTTGCTTTGACGGGAGCGGAAATTGATATACAAGCAATATTAGATGGGATTTTTCCTAAATTAGCACCATTGGTAGTAATTTTTACTTCGTGGTATTTAATGGCTAAAAGAAAAGTTTCCCCAGTTAAGCTGATTTTTATCTATTTCATTGTCGCATTTGCTGCAGTTGGTCTGGCATATTTACTTTAATAAAGGAGCGGATAGAGCTGAAAAATCGAATTGTACTTGTAAGTCACTTTGGTCTTGCTTCCGGTATGAAGAAAGCATCGGAATTTATTGTCGGTGAACAGCCAGAGCTTTATGCAGTAGAATTAGATGAGGAAGGTATCGAAGCTTTTAAGAAAAAGCTATCATTTTTACATGACCATGCTTTTGACGGACAGACTATCATTGTCAGTGATATCCCCTCAGGTTCACCGGGAGCCGCTGCGTATAGTTTGCTGAACGAAATTAATAATGTTCATTTAATCAGCGGGATGAATCTGCCGCTGATTCTTGAGTTAGTTCTGTCTGGGGGAATAAAACCAATTGCTGAGCTAATTTCGGACGCAGTCCATTCTGCACGGGAAACGATTCAAGATTATACCATTGTTCCCGAAAAAGGAGAGGGTGAGGATGAGTTTTAATTCTGGATTAAATATTTGGTTGAATGAAGCAGAATTAAAGCTGGAATTTGGTGAAGGTCTATTTTATCCTGAACGAGCAGAGAAGCGCCATTTAAATGACATTCGCAGCAGTTTATTGAATAAACATGCTGAGGGACCGGAAGTATTATACACAATCGCAATGGATGTAGGGAAAGAAGGTCATTATAAAGACTTAAAGAAACGAAATCTGCTTTATGGTATCGTTGCCTATAATGACGGGTTAATTGGAAATGAGCTGGTTCGCAGCCAAGGACATATTCATGCCGTTTCTCCCTCATGTCAGTCATCTACACCAGAAGTATACGAAATTTTACAGGGTCAGGCATATATTTATATGCAGGAATTTGTAGGTGAAGTTCCTGGACATTGTATTGTTATTGCAGCAAAACAAGGAGATATCGTGATTGTTCCACCAAACTGGGCACATTATACAGTTAATGCCAGCATAGATGAAAAAATGCTTTTTGGAGCCTGGTGTATTCGTGATTATGCGTTTGAGTATAAAGAAATAAGAGAAAAACAAGGTCTGGCCTTTTATCCGGTGATGGAAAATAATCAAGTTAAATGGTTGAAAAACAACCATTACAGAGAAGCAAAATTGATAGAAAAAACAACAAGGCTATATCCTGAATTTGGTTTATCAAAAGAAAATATATATGTTCAGTATGAAAAACAACCATCACTTTTTGAGTTTGTTACAAAACCACTAAATTATCGACATTTATGGGAGAATTTTCAGCTATAAAAAGGAGTGAGGAAATGATTTGTTTTAATAAAGAGCAGGTTTGTTTAACTGGAAAAGACGTGATACGTAAACAAACAAAGCTTAAAAATTATGCAAATTATTATCAAATGGTTTCTGAATCGGAAGATTTTGAGAAAGTCATTTATGAAGTGGAATACCATGATAATGGTCTAATAGAAGGTGTAAATGGCGGTTTATTTTTTGGAATTTCACATATAATGTCGGGAAAAATTGGTAATGAATATCATATGACTAAAGGACATATCCATCAAAAAAAGGATACTGGAGAATATTACTGGGGACTAAAAGGGGAAGGGTTGCTTTTGTTAGTTTTTAAAGATAAGACCTATCGATTAGAAGAAGTCAAGGAAGGTTCTGTCCATTATATTCCTGGAAATACGAGTCATAGGCTGATTAATACAGGTACTGAGAAATTATCTGTCGGTGCATGCTGGTTAACGGAATCAGGACATGATTATCTGAATTGTGATTTTCCAATCAGAGTAATAAAGAATGGAGAGAAAGCTGTTGAAATCATCAATTGTACGTCCCAAGATAAAAATGAATAAAAAAGCATCTGTTTTAACAACATATGAGGATATTGTCTATTTTATAAAACAAAAATCAGAACATAAAAAGAATTTTACACTTGCGATTGAGTGTTATCCGGTAACTAACGAGCAATTATTGCTGGAAAAAATTATTACACCACTCCAACCATCGATGACGCTCCATGCGGATGAACTGTTTATAAAGGCAGAGGAGATCAACACGAGGATTCAGGAAAATTTAACAGATGATCGAATATTTGGTTTGATGAGTCATCATAAATTAACAGATTTCATTGATAAAGAAAACGTTAAAAATATCTCAAAACGCTTGGAAGAACAAACGAAGAAAGGCGGATTCACTGCCATTTATGGAATGGGTGCCTCACTTTTAGAGCAAGTGGATATGGTGATTTATGTAGATCTAGCCAGATGGGAAGTTCAAAAACGTTACCGTTCTGGGAATTATAGCAATTGGTTGGCGAATAATGCAGGCGAAGATTCTCTAAAAATGATTAAACGCGGCTATTTTTTTGAATGGCCTTTAGCAGATTGTTATAAACAAGAAATTGTGGATAGCATTGATTATTTACTAGATATTCATGATGAACAAAGTCCTAAATTGATTGCTTATGATGATTATTTGCAAGGATTGGCAGAAGTTGTTTCTCAGCCCTTTTCTTTAATACCATTTTTTGATCCAGGTGTTTGGGGTGGGACTTGGATGCAGAAGCAATTCGGCGTTGGTTTAACAGAGAAGAATTTGGCGTGGAGTTTTAATGGTGTCCCAGAGGAAAATAGTCTATTGTTGGATTTTTCAGGAACATGTGTTGAAGTTCCGGCAAATAATTTAGTTTTTAATTATGCAGAAAAATTGCTGGGAGAACGGGCTTTTGGTCGTTTTGGTCACGAGTTTCCAATTCGTTTTAATTTTTTGGATACGATGGATGGACAAAATCTCAGCTTGCAGGTACATCCAAAGGTTGACTATGCTCAAAAAGAATTTGGTGTCAATTATACACAGGACGAAAGTTACTATGTACTAGAAGCAAAGAATGATGCTGTTGTCTATTTAGGCGTGAATGAGGGTGTGAAAAAAGAAGAACTGATCCATGCTTTAAAGGAAGCCGAAAAAGGCGAAACAGGATTTGATGATGAAAAATACATTTATCGTCATACGATGGCTAAACATGACCATTATTCTATCCCAGCTGGAACGATTCATTCCAGCGGAAAAGATGCTGTTATTTTAGAAATCAGCGCTACTCCAAATCGTTTTACTTTTAAATTGTGGGACTGGGATCGTGTAGATTTTGATGGTTTGCCTCGACCTGTCAATATCGATCACGGTGAACCTAATATTGATATCTATAAGGATGAACAGTGGGTCAAACGAGAGTTGATCAATCCGTTTACAATTATAGATCAAGGAGAAGGCTGGGTTGAAGAAAAGACGGGGCTTCACGAAACGGAATTTATTGAAACAAGACGCCATACTTTTAGTAAAAAAGTGAGACATGAGAATCATGGCAGTGTTAACGTGTTGAATCTGATTGAAGGAGACGAAGCTTTAGTCACTAGTCCGGAAGGGAAATTTGAACCGTTTCTTATCCAATATGCTCAAACATTTATTATTCCGGCAACTATCGACAACTATGAAATAGAGCCTTGTGGTGCAAGTGCAGGTCAAACAATTAAAACAATCAAAGCATTTGTACGGTAAGATTACTGAGTAAGGAGGAGTTTGGGACAGAAATAAAGTTCCAAACTCTCTTCATATCTACACCCGAATAAACGGCGGTACAAAAACAACTCCTTCGGAATTAAGCCGAACTATCCTGAAAATATGAGGAGCTATTTTCGGATATTCCTTCTTAATTCTCGGAGCTGATCGTTTTTGTCCCGACCTCTCTTGTTTATTGAAGGCTGGTTGATTGCAAGGGTAAAATACGTTTGTTATTAATAAAAAACGAGTTTAATTTATTAATTATTTCAAAATTTTATTTTTTTTTACTGAAAATATGTTGAAAATGTTTGTGGAATATTGTATTTTTGTACGAGTGGAAGAATATTCTGCTGATAAATCTAAAAAAATACATAGTGAAATGAACAATTAATTATAATGAAAATGAAAATTAATTGACATTTATAGATATGGAAGCATCAATTATATAGTATCTAAAATAAAGTCACTTTTCTGAAAAAGACTTTTTGGAATAACACATATAGAAGAAAGGAGGACGTTTTTGAACAAGCTTACATTATTGATGTCGATTTTATTGCTTGGGAATGGAACAGGGGTTTCAGGATTAAGTGTTTTTCAACCAGTTGCTGAAGGAAGTCCAACAACCGAGGTAAACACGGAAGCTGCAAAACAGGCAGATGATGTAAATCAGGAAATAGAAACTTCGGAAGGCTTGGAAGAAACGACCGCGTCTTCATCGGAAGCAGATCCCGAATCTGAAATAGTAACAACAGAAGAAAATCAAATAGAAACAAGCTCGACAGAAACTTTCTCAGATAAGGAAGACGATGATCCTCCGAAAGAAAAAGCTTCAACCTTTGCGGATGGATTACAGGATGAAGATGGTTACTGGCTGGCTGGCGATTTGGCTACACTGAGAACATATATTGTGACGGACAAGAAAAAAGAAATTCGGCTGACAGCTGACATTGATATTGCTGCAACAGCATTACCTCTGTATGATGGATTTGTTTTAGATGGAGCGGGTCATACGATTACTTACAATAAAGGTATACTAGCTGCTGCAGGATTTTATCTACAGGTTACAGGAGCAACTGTTACGATGAAAAATATTAATTTTGGCAACCCAGACGGCTCAGGAGCTGTCGGCTACTATGGGATTATTACCTGCTACGATGCTAATCCAAACATAAACATGATTTTTGAAAATATCAATTACATAACTACAAACGGTCAGCCGTTATACAATATAAATGGGAAGATTATTTTTAGAGGAAACAATACATTTAATCAAACCGGCTCAGGATATTCTCAGGAATGGGCAGAGGCTAATTACATAGAAGTAGAGTCTGGAATAACCAATGTTTACCATAATACTACCGCTAGCTATGGCTTTATTTACGCTCATGGGACGAATTCCAATAGTCCCTATGCCAGTTCAATAAATGTTGTTGTACGTTCGGGAGCAGTATTTGACGTAGAAACCAGCCATGCTTTTTTTTACAGTGCAGCAGCGAGTTATGACCAATCAATTATTGTAGAAGATAATGGAACATTAAAAGTAAAGCAGACATCAACAAACTCGGTGAAAAGCCGGTTTATCTATCCGAATTTAGGAACGAGTGCAGCGACAGATTTTTGTTTTGGTAAAAATGCCAATGTTCAACTGGATTTAAAGGGATCAATTCCTTTGTATAGCTCCAGAGGCGGAATGACTGTTGGTGAAGGTGCAGTGTATGAAATGAATGTTGAAGAAGGTCAAATGTTTTCCTTAAGCACTTTGGGAACATTTTCAATGAATATCGATAATGTAAAAAGAGCTGCTTTTAATGGTACAGCAGATGGAACATTAGGTATTCGAAGCAGCAATACTGCAATCAGCAATCTTTCTTTTCGGGGAACGAACCGGATCAAAGTGGATGCGTATAGCAATGCCTCCACAGAGCTGCCAAGCACTACCTTTAATAAAGTGGACACAGCGTTATACGTCTCGAATACGACTTACCAAAATGTATCAGGAGATACACTGAGTGCGCCAGAATTAAGTGCGTTCGCAACCTCCAAACGATTGGTTTTTTCCAGTGTGTGGGTACCAGACGTTCTTTCTGTAAGCGTGTCAGATGAAAGCAGTCAGGGAGCGACATTGTCTGTCAACTCTGAAAATCACGGACTTCCTGCAACTAAAGTAATATATTATCTCTTTACAGAAGAGAAGGATATCGGTGTGCCGGAAAAAGCAAAATATATTTATACACTGACTGATTTATCTCAACAAGCAGATGGATTCTACAATTACGATGCAGATGATCTAAATCCTAATACGAAGTACTGGATGCAGGTAGTTGTTTCAAATACAAACGGTCAGGGTGACTGGTCAGGTCCGATTTCATTTGCCACAGATCCTGGTCTGAAGTCATTGGAAATAATAAATGATGAAGATCTGACGGAAACAACTGCGAAGATTTCTGGTGCTTTTGCCAACAACACTGGTTTATGGACAGATTTTAGCAATGGCGTAGACAATCCTGCTGGAAACCAGACAGCTGACTTCGGTGCCAGCTTTACGGATGCACTGATTCAACTGGAATACAGCAGAAACAGTGATTTTTCAAATGCAGAAAGTATTTCAGTAGAAAATAGATTTGGGGATAATGACAGTCAGTTTACTGAAGAATTAATCGGTTTGCGTCCGTCTGCAACGTATTATGTCAGAGTCAGAGCAACAGCGGTTTCCGGTAGAGAGATTGTACTTCCGCTGGTTTATGAATTTGAAACAAAGTATGGTGAATATATTGATGTGTCAATACCTGTAGAGATGTTGTTTGGTACAGATAATTCAGAAGCAGCAACTGAAAGTGCTGGAACAATTTATAGTAAAGGCGCCTCCTATGAAGTCGTTAATCAGGGGAATGTGGACACAGCTGTTCAGGTCACAGGTTTTACCCCCAAAAATAAAGCAGCAGAAAATCTTAAATTACTTCCGGACATGAATGGTCAAGTCGCCTCCAACCAATTAGCATTGAAGCTCTTAATGAGCGGTGCTTCCAGCAGTGAAATATTCCTAACACCGGAACTTCAGATAAGTCCGGTAATGATCGGGATAATGAATACAACCGATGAAAATAAACTGCAGTTGGATTTTGGCGGAAAGTTCTTTAATCCTGTAGGAGAAGTACTATTGCCATCTTATACAATGACGCTGAGGTTTGAAAAATCAGAATAGGAGAGATTATTATAGAAAAGCAGAACACAACAAGTAATAATAAGAAAAAATGGTTAGGGCTGGCTCTGTTATTATTTTTACTGATTGGCGGCGGTGTGTATTACTATTTCACACAGCAGGAAGAACCAGTTCGGATAGTATCCGGGGATTATCTGCCGGATGCAAAGGAAGCGCAGAAGATGACGGACAAACAGATAAAAGCAGCCGAGCAGAAAATGGTAGATGCCAGCAAGTTCAATATGGTCATCAAACCGGAAGCAACTTTTGCTTCTGGAAATGAAGAAGGAGATATCTATATTCAAAATCCTGAACATAATGCTTACCCAATCAACGTGGTTATTGCTTTGGATGAAGATGGTAAGGAAGTATATTCTTCCGGTGCTGTTGAACCGGGCTATGAGATAAAGAATGCTGTATTAGATGTAGCGCTGGCCAAAGGAGACTATCCAGCAACAGCAACATTTAATATTTATGATCCGGTAACAAAACAGAAGCAGGGGCAGGTTCAAGCAAGCATTATGATTAACGTCTTAGCATAAGAAATGAGTTTAGCAGAATATTCATTCTGTTGACATAAATAAAAAATTATAGAGGAGAAACACATTTATGAAATTAAATAAGAAATTAGTCGCAGCAGCAATGGTTTTAGGTACGGGATTTGCAGGAGTTTCTGCAGCAGGCTCAACTGCAAATGCAGAAACATTTGACGGAATTAATACAGGTGACATTGAAATTAATGGAACAATCGGAAAAATGGATAACACAGATCCGGAGACTGATTTGCCGGAAGGTTCAGATGACTGGATTAACATCACGGTTGATACAGCGACAGCATTCCATACAACAATTGCTTCAGATCATACAGAGATTGAATCAGCTGACTACAGCATTCAAAATAATTCAGGTCGCGGTGTCGCAGTTTATCTGTCTTCACTGACAGGAACACCAAACTATGTGACACAATTAACGGTTAATCCAGCAGCAGCTTCAACTGCTTTGGTTTCAACTCCGGCAGCTGTTAATTTGATTGATGGAGGAGCAGTTGCATCAATGCCGGCAATGCCATGGCTGACGCTGGCAAATAATGAAGGCCGTCTGAATCTTGTGAGTGACGCTGCAGATACATATGGAAGCGAAGCCACATTCCACTATACAGGAACAGTTGAAAATGCACCGGCAGTTGCAGAATCAGAAAACTATACATTAACATTGAAATTTGCTTCTGTACAAGCTGACGGTACAACAATCGGCAGATAATTAAGCATTATAGCAGCAATTCTGAGGGAGAGGTCACAATGAAAAAGCACTGGTCTAACAGAATACTCTTTATCATTCTCGTGATTTTTTCTCTTGGATTTTCCTGGTTCAACTAATGCCAACAGTGCTTCGGTTGAAATTAGTGGGAAAGTTGGAAGAGGAATAACTACTGAGAGCTCTGTGATTCCAGAAGAGTCTGATTCAACCGAACCTTCAGAGGAACCTGCTTCACCAAAAGAAGATACTATTTTTGGAGGGCGGCTACCAAATGCTGGTGAACATAGCCTATATTTATTAATGTTCATTAGAATTGTCGTACTTCTGCTGTTTGCTCGGGCAAGTAACAGAAAGAGCAAAGAAGATGAACGAAGAGGCAGGGGAATCTTCCTTTGTCTTTTTTTCGATTCTATCAAAAGCTGAGAAACAATTCTTGGAACCGTGAGTCTTATTTGTGCAGGAACATTTGCTTGTTGCATGTTCGAAGATCATACAAGATGTGCTATATATTTAGTTTATATAAAATATAAAAGCTATACAGCATTTGAAACACATCGCAGTGATTCTGAATGGCTGACCTAATTGTATAATGATTGGCTGAGAGAGAACTGAAAATATCCTCATTTATTTCAGTATGTGCAGTAAATCACTTGTCTAATCTTGAATAAACAAATATACTTTATTATGTATAACTGAATAGCGAATGACTGCCTAGCTCCATTCAAACAAATAGTTGAAACAGGAGTATAAAGGCGACCTTATTTAAAAAAAGGAAATATTTATTTTTTGGACATACATTTGTGAATCTGATCACGAATTTGTCATTTATAGTATTGTATGAAAAAAAGTTTTAGGGGGAATCAACGTGAAAAAAGGAATGGTAAAAAACTGCATTTTGGGGTTCTCGGCAGTGCTGCTTTTGGGTGCTTGCGGAGGCGGCAACACAACAAAAGAAAGCAGCGGGAGTTCTTCAAGTTCAACTGGAAGCTCAGCTGAAACGGTCTCAGGTGCATCTCAGCAGGAGTACACAGATCCAAGCAAGCTGGAAGATGAGTATGATATTGTTATTGTGGGTGCAGGCGGAGCTGGAATGGCGGCAGCTTTATCAGCAAAAGAAGCTGGAATGAATCCGGTAATTTTTGAGAAGATGCCTTTTGCCGGAGGGAATACACTGAAATCCTCTGGTGGGATGAACGCTTCTGAAACAAAATTTCAGAAAGAACAGGGGATTGAAGACAGCAATGATCTTTTCTATGAAGATACGCTGACTGGTGGAAAAGGAACCAACGATAAAGAATTGCTGCGTTATCTTGTAGATAACTCTGCAGCTGGTATTGAGTGGCTGGATTCAATGGGGATTACACTTGATAATATCAGTTACAGCGGCGGAGCGAGTGTGAAACGAATTCACCGCCCGACAGACGGTTCAGCAGTAGGCACGTATCTGGTTGCCGGCTTGATTAGAAATATTCATGAACAGGAAATTCCGATATTTGTCAATTCAACAGTTACTAAGATAAATGAAAAAGACGGAAAAGTAACGGGAGTGGAAGTTGATGTTGAGGGTGAAACAAAAACAGTTTCTGGAGATGCTCTGATTATAACTACTGGAGGATATGGTTCAAACAAAGAAATGATTGAAAAATATCGTCCGGATTTGAAAGGATATGTGAGTACAACATCTGAAGGCAGTACCGGTGACGGTATCACAATGATTGAAAAGCTGGGCGGAGCAACCGTGGATATGGATCAGATTCAGGTTCACCCAACAGTTGTTCAGGAAACAGGAATGCTGATCAGTGAAACCGTTCGTGGAGAAGGTGCCATCCTTGTGAATCAGCAGGGAGAACGTTTCTATAATGAGCTTGAAACAAGAGATAATGTATCTGCGGCAATTACTGATTTACCTGAAGGTTATGCTTATTTGATTTTTGATGATGCTTTGGCAAATCGGGCGAAACAGCTGGAGTATTATAAAGAGCAAGGCGTAGTTATAGAGGCAGATACGATTGAAGCATTGGCAGAAAAAATTGATGCAGAACCTGAGATATTGAAAGCTTCGTTGGATACATGGAACAAAGCAGTGAAAGATCAGAAGGACCCGGACTTTGGCCGAGAAACTGCGATGGATTATGACTTAACAGAAGCACCTTACTATGCGATTCAAATAGCTCCCGGTATTCACCATACAATGGGCGGCGTGAAAATTAATAAGGACACACAGGTCTTAAAAGAAGATGGCTCAGCAATTGAAGGTTTGTATGCTGCCGGCGAACTGACGGGTGGAATTCATGGTCAGAATCGAATTGGCGGAAATGCTGTTGCAGATATTATTGTATTCGGACGTCAGGCGGGAACAAAATCTGCTGAATTTGCTGGAAAAGCAGCTGAATAATTTATCTTCATGAATGCGTGAATAACTGTAAGTAGCTCTGCTTGGCAGATGTCTATTTACAGTTTTTTGATTATCATATCCCCTTCTATCTGTTCCTTCCTGCTTGGTAACTGGATAGAAAGTTTCTGATAGTCTAAGCTGTTTTTTTATTCAGTTAGTAACTTTATTGATTTTCCGCATAGCATTGACTATAATTTTGAGGAATCACTTAGAAGATAGGTACAGAAAGGAATGAAATCGATAAAATTTGTTCAGCAATTATCAAGTACACCATTGATTTATTTATTAAGATAAAGATAGGAGAAAGGGGGGAAGAACATGCTGCAGCAGTTAAATCAGTTGATGGACTACATCGAACAGCATCTGACAGAAGAACTTTTTATTGAAGATGAAGCTAAACGTATTGGGCTGTCAGAGTATCATCTCAGGAGAACCTTTTCTTTTATTGCGGGTATGCCCTTGAGTGAATATATTAAAAATCGAAAGCTGGCATCTGCAAATCTCGATTTGGTAAAAGGGGAGAAAGTCACCGCTGTAGCTTTCAAATACGGATATCAGTCAATCGAAGGATTTTCAAGAGCGTTTCGTGACTGGACGGGATATCTGCCGTCGGAAGTCAGCAAAAGCGGTCTGCAGAAGACTTTTCCCAAATGCTCCTTTTTTATTACAGTTCAAGGAGGAGAATCAATGCATGTAAAACTTGAGAAAAAAGAAGCTTTTAATCTAGTGGGGGTTACTAAGAAGGCTCCAATTCAATTTGAAGGGGAGAATAATGTAATTGTTGAACTGGCGCAGTCAATTACGGAGAAACAACGGAAAGAGATGCATGAGTTGGGAGATCTCTATCCTCATCAGGTTATGAATGCTTCCTATGGCTTTAGTGAGGGGCGGATGGAAGAGAAGGGGGAGCTCATTCATTTAATAGGATTCTTAACTACTAGTGAAAAGAAGCCGGAAACATTGGAATTGATACGAGTACCGGCGAATTTGTGGGCTATATTTCCAAATGAGGGACCATTTCCAGCAACCTTACAGGAGACATGGGGAAAAATCTATTCAGAATGGCTGCCGTCTTCTGATTATGAGCTTGTCGAAGCACCGGAGATTTCATTCACGAAGTTTGAAGATAAAAAAGAGTTATACAGTGAACTATGGATTGCTGTAAAGAGAAAATAAAAATAGTGTAAATCGCAGTGAAGATAAGCGATTCATACTTTTCAGAAATACTTCTCACTTAATGAACATTAAAAGGAAAATTACTACGGAAATACGAATCAGTACATGGGCAGTTCCCCTAAATCTGATTCGTGTTTTTCTGTTTTCTAATGTGCTGCAAACTTGTATCGTAGCAAGAATGATGTGTAAAAGTATAAAGAGGAAGCTGTTTCTGATTCACTTGAGTTCAGACTTAAGTCGTATTCACACGTCATTATTTCTGCGGTATAGTTCAGGGTAAGAGGTGTTGTGCATGAGAAAATTATTCGGTGCAGCCATTGAAGTGCTGTCTGAGCTCATCTTACATTTATTTTTTAGACTTCCTGAATAGGGAAGTTTTTTGTTGCAGCTCATTAATAAATTATGATGCATGTTTCGTCCTTTAAAATTGCGTGGCAGTAATTAATAAAAGCAGTGTAAACACAATTATTATATAACGATTATGAAAGGTGGAAAGGAATAGATAATCATAAAAAGAGTAGGATTTCTCTTGTTTTTCCACATTATTTGATAAATAACAGAACAAAATTTCAACTGTAAGGTTGACTAACAGGACTTTGATGGTGTAGTTTTAATAAGCAAGTATTTTTCGTATAAGAAAAATCATTCCAGGTTATTGAGATAGTCATCTTTTAAGCTGATTCAGGTCAGAGAAAATAGATTTTCGCAGAGCAGTATAGAGATAGAGCTGGCTGCCGATTTAAAGTATAGAAAGAGGGAGGGATAGGAATGTTTAGGGTTTACAAATATTTTTTGGCTCAACCGTTGGATTGGATTTTTTGTTTTATGACAGTGGAAGAGTACAAAGCGTCTTTGAGAAAGAAATATGGTGAAAATAAGAAAGCGAACGATCGGATTTTTGGAACGGTTACAGGATTTATTGAAGAGATTGATGATCTTGTGGATTTTGCGCTCGATGATTTTGATCAGATGTTTGGAGAATATACACGGCTGAGAGTAGCACCGTTGGTATTTCCTCTTCCGACAGGAGAGATGGACGGCTCTGCTTCTTTTGCTGTTATTTTGAAAAGAGCAGAGGATGGCGATACGTTTATCTATTCATCTGTAAAACTTGCATATTTAGAATAAACATGGCAGCAGGTAAAAAAAATAAGCACTGGTTTTTAGATATAAAAATCTGAAAACCAGTGCTTATTTATGCTATTCAGTTAAAGAATCGTAGTGTACTTAATTATAAAATGCGTATGGATATTATACAGAGGATGAAGAAAAAAACAGCCAAAGTCCGGAATCGGATGAAAAATCCGAGAAAGAGCTTTGACTGTCCATTCCTGTTTATTTAAACTGATGCCAGAATTTTTTACGATAGTGGCGAATCCATAGAAAGATAAAAAGGAAAAGTACAGCAAGAACAAACAGGTTCAGCGGCCAGAAAGGCAGAAATGCTGTGGCAAATCCATAAGCTGTAAGAACCAGAATACTGCCGAATATAGTTCCCAGCATAGTAACAACAAGGCCGACACTGCCGGAACCCCTGTTAAACAGCTGAGTGATACTTGTCCAGTCCAGCAAAAGAAATTGATAATCCCTAGAAAAAAAACGCAGACAGAACAAGAAGCATCCCAAGAGTGCACCGGCTAAAAGAGCGATAATTAAAGCTGGCGGTAGTTTGAAAACAAAACCTGCAATTAATGAAATCGCTCCGGTTAGAATGCTTTGAATAATCAAACCAACTAAAAATTTCTGTTTCATATAATAATGCATGGAGATTGGCAGGGATTGTAAAAACGTAAAATTTTCCTGATCCAATGAAATCAGATTACTGATAAAGGAAGTCTGATTAACTGTCATCGCAGCTATGGCTGCGCCCGCAAGAAAAACGACACCAATAAAACGAATGTCTAGTGCACTTAAATTCAGCATTCCGCCGATTGCAAATGTAACAATGAAGATAATCGGCATCAGCAGAGAATTGGAAAGTACCTGCATGATCAAATTTGGTTCTTTTAACAACTGGAGATTGTAGCTGATATACAATTGGGATAAGCTTTGGTTGGCTTTATACGTACGTCGAATGTTTCCTTTTGCGGCAGATGCCTCAGTCAGCTGTTCGTAAAGTCTTGGTAAAATCAGTAATTTGATTCCTTCAAACAATACCAGAAGAAGCCCTAAAAGCCCTGCAAAACTAATTAATCCAGCTGTTGAAAATGGTGTTGCACTGATATGGAAAATCGGCATAAAAAATATAATTGGATTGCGGTCCATCTGCTCTATCCCTGTTGAAGAGCTTTCCATATTCATCCAGACAATCCCGATGACTGCAATAGTCATGGAAAGCCCCAATAATAAACTGGTTACCACTTTTTTATGCTTTTTGAAAAAGCTGGTTCTAGTTAAACCAAAAACAATGAGAGAACAAAAAGTAAAAACGATAGCCAGAATAAGGAGGAACAGCAAAAGTGATAGTAGGATAGTCAGCGGCATAAAAATTCCTGAACGCCAGCCGGTCATCATAAAGACAATGAACATGGGAAATACAAAGGGTGAAACGGTCATTGTCACTACTAAAATTTTTGACAGAAAAATCGTACCCTGACTAAATGGCAGGGGAAGATAAGCAGGAAGGTCCCGGCTTTCAAAAAAGATATTATAAATCACAGAAATTCCCTGTGAAAATGCTAAGATGGTGAATAATGCCACGTAATAAGTAAAGAATCCCGGCAGTTTGCTGAAATCCAGCATAAACATCGTAGTACCGTAGATGAATAAAAATGCAACGCCGGAAAACAGATACTGATTAATCAGAGAACGTGTCAGTTCTTTTCCGCTTTTTCCTTTTCTGCGGAGCTTGTCAGTAATCTGAGGATTGGCATAACGTAAATTTGTGCGCACCAATTCTGAAAGCTGCAGCTTATTCATGTTCGTTATCCTCAATGCTTTCCAGCAGCGTATCTGACTGACGTCCAGCCATCTTCAGATAAATTGCTTCTAGGGATTCATTCGGAGATTGTTCCAAAAGCTGTTTGACAGAACCGTTATAAATCAGCGCACCCTTTTTCAAAATAGCTAATTCATCACACAACTGCTGTGCTGTATCAAGAGCGTGTGTAGAAAAAATGACAGTTTTTCCCTTTTGTGCATGAGCTTTCATCAATTCTTTTAAATCAAACGCAGCTTGAGGATCCAATCCCTGCATCGGTTCATCTAAAATCCAAATATCAGGATCAGGCAGCAGGGCACCGATAACAATTGTCTTTTGACGCATCCCATGGGAAAAGCTTGCCAGGGTTTCGTCCTGATGACTCAGCATATCAAACAAAATTGCCAGCTCATTTAACCGCTGCTGTTTCTGTCCTATCTCAATTTCGTAAGCTGCTGCAATTAAATCCCAATATTCACCTGCTGTTAACTGCAGGAAGATATCCGGTGTATCTGCAACATAGGCTATTTTCTTTTTAATGGCAATTCTGTTTGCTTTCAGTTCCAGCCCATCAATTGTGATTGTGCCTGTTGTGGGCTCAATGACACTGACCAAGCTCTTAATGGTCGTTGATTTACCGGCACCGTTGTGTCCAAGAAAGCCAAAAATTTCCCCCGGTCTGATTGTTAAAGTTAAATCTTTCAGTGCTTGCTTTGTGCCATAGCTTTTACTGACATTTACTAATTCGATCATATACATCCCACCTTTTCTTATTAAATACTTCCTCTTTCATTATACGTGCAGCTTGGTATTTTTGGAAAGCGAATATGTGTTGAATTTTTTTCAAATAGTATTGTCGCAAAGATATAAGTAAATTTGAAGCAAAAGGATTTAAAAGACAATCTGACTGTCTGGCTAAAACAGATATTGGCACGGAAAATTCCAAAGAACAGCTTAAGGTGCTGATTCGTACAGCTCTGCTTCATTGTAACCAAGGCTTGGACAAAGACAAACTAAATGAGGAACTTGGATTAATTGACTCGGGGTATCTGGGAGATGCCGGCATTATGATAGAAAGTCTGCATGTAGGGATTGCTGGATTTCGTTAAATGATAGGATTTATGTTTGAATTAGTGGAAATGAAAAGATTGGATGATCAAGAATTTTTGCAGTGTCAAAGGAAATTTGGGAATCAACAGCTGTTTTACACGGATAGTTCCAGTTGGTTTGATTCCAGTTAGGGATGAAATCGGCGTTCTTTGCTAAGTTGCTCCCGTGTTGGCTGTACGTTTCTTAGATTAGATTTAATTCGGGCGATATACTAGGTGATGTGAGAGGGGCGGAAAGTTATTCAACTTTCCCCTATACTCAATTTCATTTTTCAGAAGAAATATTATATTTATTGGTTTTAAAATAAACTTAACATGAATTTTGCTTTAATATTCACTAGGATATACGAATAGTTCAAAAAAATACTATTCCTTTTCTTGTTTTTTTCGCTTTCTTCCTTTTGTTTTGTTAAAATCTAATATGAGAGGCAGGAGTAGGGAATTGTTATACTGAAATGGAGGGGATGAATGAGAGTTCATTTGATTGAGGATGATGCGGCATTGCCCCGCTTGCTTCAGACTGCTATTGAAAAATACGCCTTTGAAGTGGTTCCGGCAAATGAGTTTGAACATTTGAAAAATGAATTTCAACAGCAGCAGCCTGATTTTGGTTGATGGACATCAATCCGCCAGATTTTGACAGTTTTTACTGGATCAGAGAAACTCGTAAACAGTCAAATGTGCCGATTATTATTTTGTCTGCTCGGGATTATTCAATGGATCAGGTTATGGCAATGGAGTATGGCAGGGATGATTATTTGGGGAAACCAGCGGATACATAAGTACTGATTGCCCAAATTAAAAGCCAGCTGCAACTGGTTTATGGAGAATATTTGGTAGTGGGGGAACGGATTTTTATCTATCATGAGCTGAAGTATTTTTCAGAACGGCTGGAGGTTCACTAGCATGGAAAACACGAGTCTTTGATGAAAAAGAAGATGTGCTTCTGGAACTGCTGATTCAGCATGCCCCAATGTTGTTAAGCAGGAAAACTTATTAATGAAACTGTGGGATGGTCAGCGTTTTATTGATGACAGTACGCTGCCTGTCAATAGGAAAGGTCTTCAAAAAAATGGAGGATATGGGACTGCCGAATAAAATAAAAGCGATACGAAATAAAGGATATCAAATGGATTGGAAAGGTGAATAATGAAACTATATATCAAAAACTACTGGATTAAATTTTTGCTGTGTTGTGGAATTTTTCTATTTGTTTTTTTCATCTCTGGTTTGACAGAGACATTCAACTGGCAACTAACCGCCTATCTAATGGGGGTGGGGAGCTTTCTTTTTCTAGTGTATTTCGCAGTTGATTATTACATGAAACGCCAGCTTTATGCATTTTTAAGCGGTCAGACAAACAGAATAGCATCTGGAGATACGAATCCGGAAAGTTTAGCTATTCAGAGAAAGGTCAGCAAGGTATTGAAGGACCAGGAGATCGATCTGATGATTCAGAGTGAGAAGCGGGAGCAGCAAGTAACGTTTATGAATCTTTGGGTCCATCAGATGAAGACACCGCTCACTGTGCTGGAAATGCTGGCACAGGAAAATCAGCTGGACAGTGATGCTGTATTGGCAGAAACACAGCGACTGAAAAGCGGCTTGGATCTGGCTTTAAATGAAGCCAGATTGGTGGAGGGGATAGAAAAAGATTTTGTGTTGAAGCAGGTCTCACTTTCAGAGATAGTGAATAAAGTGATCAATGCACAGAAGAATTATTTTATTCAGTATGAGACGTATCCTGTAGTGCATTTGGATGAAGATATAATAGTAATTACTGATGAAAAATGGTTGTTTTTTATTATTGAACAACTGTTGATTAATGCGATTAAATATTCTCATCCAAAAGGAAATATTTTGATTGAGACTAAGCTTTTAGATGAGAAACCAAACGTGATAATTAATGATTTTGGCATAGGAATTCCAAGAGAAGATTTGTTTCGTGTCTGGCAGCCGTTTTTCACTGGTGAAAACGGACGAAATTCAGGAGAAGCTGCAGGAATGGGCCTGTACCTTGTTGAACTGGCTGCTAATCCCTTGGGAATTATGGTTGAAATTGACTCATCTGAAGGACAAGGAACGACTGCCTCAGTAGAGTTTCCAAAACAGCAGTCTTAGATATAGAATAATCGCTCTTTTCAGTCTAGCTCGGGATAAAAGCAATCAGCTCCAAGAATTAAGAAAGAATATCCGAAAATTGTCAAGAAACACGATTCATAAAATGAATAGCTATGAATTGATACACTACGCTGTGTTTCGATCACATCAATTTCTACGTAGGGAACATACGAGAGTTGACGGGCGCTTCACTGGGATTGCTTTAGTAGAGTAGATGAAGTCCTGTTATCTACTCGGTGAAGAACCTGGAGCTGCTCCTGCGGTTACTCGTCGCAAAAAGAATTTTTGCTTTTGTACCGCCGTTTATTCGGGGGATATACAAAGATCGTTTGGAACTTTATTTCTGTCCCACTCTCAATGAATTTGCTGCTGTTCCGGAGGTCTTTAATATTGCGCTGCCTGAAAAATTCTCAAACTGGCTGTGGAAGGTTTACGGATATTCCATGGGCTTTGTCGGATTGCTTGTTACAGCTACAACAGCTCGCTGTCTGGCTAATTCAATGAATCGTCGGCTGAGTGATTCAGATAAACAGATGAATGAGATTTCTGTTATGCTGGCTTCTATCTGCGGTTTTCTGATGCTGGGAGCGAACCAGATAGACGGAGGAGTTTCTACTGATTACATGGGGACAAAAGGACTGATTGCTTCTTTTATTGCAGCTTTTCTGACGGTAAATATCTATAAGTTTTGTGTGAGACGAGATCTTATCATTCGTATGCCAAAAGAAGTGCCTGGTACGATTACCTAAATGTTTCGCGATATTATCCCTTTTTCTCTTGCTGTATTTTCAGCGGTAATCATAGACACAGTAATTCGAATATTTACAAACGGCTCTTTTGCCGAAGTAGTGATTACCTTTCTGCAGCCGTTATTTGGTGCTGCAGACGGCTATGTTGGGATTGCGATTATCTGGGGAGCTATGGCTATGTTTTGGTTTGTCGGTGTCCATGGTCCGTCGATCGTTGAACCGGCAATTGCTGCAATTATTTATGCGAATGTAGAAACAAACTTTGAACTTTTTAAAAATGGTGAGCAGGCTTCCAAGGTTTTGACAGTTGGACTGGGTAATTTTGTCGGAACGATGGGCGGAACAGGAGCCACGCTAGTTGTACCGTTTCTGTTTATGCTGTTTGCCAAGTCAAAACAATTAAAGGCAGTCGGAAAAGCTTCATTTATTCCAGTTTCGTTTGCTGTAAATGAACCGCTGCTGTTTGCGACACCAATAATTTTAAATCCATATTTTCTGATTCCGTTTTTACTGACTCCCATTGCCAATGTCTGGGTTTTTAAATTTTTTGTGGATATTTTGAAAATGAACAGCTTTATTTCTGTTCTGCCTTGGGCGACACCGGCACCCATTGGACTTATTATGGGGACGGGTTTCAGTCTGCTGGCAATTGTACTGATGCTTGTATTGATTTTTGTAGATGCAGTGATTTACTTGCCGTTTATTAAAGCCTATGATGCGGTGCTGCTTGAAGAAGAAGCTGTGAACAGTGGGATTGCTGAAGTTGAGGAAGAAATTGCAGAGGAGCAAAAGCAGGTTGGGGATATAATTACTGCTGTTACAGAAGCTGAAAAGGAAAAAATCAGGGATGGGGAAAAAGTACTGGTGTTATGTGCCGGAGCTGGAACGAGTACCATGCTGGCGAAGGCACTGGAAGAAGGGGCAAAAGAAACCGGAATTGCTATCTCAGCTCAAGCGGGAGCATACGGCTCTCATTACGATATTATGAAAAATTTTGATTTAATAGTTTTGGCGCCTCAGATAAATTCTTACCTGGAAGACATTAAAAAGGATGCTGACAAGTTAGGTGTGAAGGTGATTGCGACGAAAGGAGCAGAATACATCAATCTTACACGTGATCCGAAAGGTGCAGTAGATTTTGTTTTAAGAGTCATTTAGTTCGGTATTAAGTAAAAAATCCAGGCTTTCAGATGTTTACATTCACATTTGAAAGTCAGGATTATTTTTTTATTCTACCAGATTTTTATTTGTTTCAATCGGAATGAAACTTTTACGAACAGTCAATTCAGCATCAAGCAAAACTTTTTTTGTGATAGTGCGGGGATAAACCAGCTGATCTGAAAGCTGATCAATTGTTGTTTTAGCCATTTCCTTCACATTTATATGGAATGTTGTCAAAGGTGGTGAAACGTATTTGGCAATTTCGTAATCATTGATACTGATAATGGCTATCTGCTCAGGCAGCAAGATTCCTTTTTCATGAAATCCCTGTAAAACACCGACAGCAATCGTATCAGAAGCAACAAAGCAGGCTTCAGGCAAGTCAGAACTCAGGTTATCAGCCATCTGTTTTGCAAGTTCGTAGCCTTGCTCAACAGAAAACTCACCTCCGCTGAACACATAGTCCTCATTGAACAGCCCTTTCTGTGTCAGATACTCTCTGAATACATATTCACGGCTGTCCATCTCATCAATCATTGTATCGGGATTCTGGAATGCTCCGCCGATAAAGCCTATTTTGGTCAGCCCTGCTTCAAGAAAGTAATCAATGGCTTCACGGGTCATCGACTGGATATCTGACTCTACGGTATCAAAAAATTTCGGCAGTGGATTAATTCCTCTGACAACTCCCTTGTATCCTTTTTTATGAAGAGCAAGCAATTCTTTTTTCGTAATCGGTCCAATCGCAATAAATCCTGTAACATCCTGTGGGATCGCTTCGATCCCATCACTTTTTGAGACAAATTCAAGTGCCATGTTGGCTGCCTTGCTGTATGAGAATAATTCCTCCTTCAAATAGTTGAAATAAATATCCTCCATCATTTTCGTTTCAGACAACCAAAACAGTACAGCAATTTTATGAAGAGTCGTCTTTATTTTTGAACGGTCATAACCCAGTGCCAGTGCAGTTGCAATAATTTTATTTTTTGCTTTACTGGTAATGGCTAATGTTTCATCACCTTTAAATAATCTGGAAATAGTCGCTTGTGAATAACCGGATTCTTTTGCAACATCCTTTATTGTAACCATAGCCTGCCTCCCACAATAATATCTTAAGAATACTATACCTGAACAACAGGTTATAAAACAATAAATTTACCAATTTAAGTAAAAATTGAATGAGTGAAGAAGATGAATCATCTGTTTTAACAAAATATACAGATTTAAAATAGAAGGAAGTAAGTTAGAAGATAATATCGCTTAGATTTTATCATAAATGAATTTAGCTCTGAATAATGAATCGACTCAGTTATTGACCTTAATTTTATTGTTTGATGATTTAATAACAAGATAAAAATATTAGCTGCATTTTTCAAGTCATAGAAACTAATTATTGTCATTTTGTTAGCAAACAGTAAAATATATTATTGAATTCTAATTTTTTACTTTGTTATAGTATTGTCATTGTTTTGATCGGTTGTTTTTTTTATTACAAAATACAACAAAAACATTTATAACCAGAGCTGTTTTTTGAGAAAAAAGAACTAAAACACTTTTCAATGAAAGCATAAGTATACTAATGAATGAAAGCGTTTTTATGTTAAAATAAAGTGTGGAGTGTATATATTTTTTATTTTGTTCCATTTCTTTTATACTTAAGTGGAACAAAAATGAAAATTTGATTATAAGGACTCCCCAAATAGTCCTGAAACAGAGAGCAGTTCCCAAAAAATAATTTCAGCAGAGGAGGTTGAGAATGGACGAAACAAGTCAGTCAGGGAATACACCGGAAAAAGATCAGCTTCAACGATTTCTTTCAGGTGAAAATTTCTATAGTCATCATTATTTTGGTTTTCACAGAGAGACAAAAAACGGTTTGGATGGATATGTTTTTCGAGTCTGGGCTCCAAATGCTGAACAGATTTGGCTGGTTGGCGATTTTAATGGATGGACAGATTCTTTGGCTATGAATAAATTGGAAACATATGGCGTCTGGGAGCTGTTTACTGAATTGCCGTCGGAAGGGGATTATTATAAATATAAGGTTCGACAGGCAGGAGGAAGGGAAATCTACAAGATTGATCCGTTTGCAGTACATTTTGAAAAGCGTCCCAATGATGCAGCAGTGATCCACACTATTCTTGAGAGAAAGTGGAAGGACGGATTATGGCTGGGCAGAAAGAAACGATCGGACTATTTTAAACGCCCGATGAATATCTATGAAGTTCATGCGAGTTCATGGAAGCAGAACGAAGATGGTACTCCTTACAGCTTTAGTCAGCTGACAGAAGAACTGATCCCTTATGTTAAAGAGATGGGCTATACCCATATTGAATTCATGCCATTGATGGAGCACCCTTTAGGCATGTCCTGGGGCTATCAGCTGATTGGCTATTTTGCTTTAAGCTCTTATTATGGAACACCGGAAGAGTTTCAGGAATTTGTAGAGACCTGTCATTTGAATAATATTGGTGTTCTTGTGGATTGGGTACCGGGACATTTTTGTATCAATGATGATACGTTGCCTTATTATGATGGAACTCCGCAGTTTGAATACGAAGATCCTGACCGTGCTAAAAATATCCGCTGGGGCTCTCTGAATTTCGATTTAGGGAAACCTCAGGTGCAAAGCTTTTTAATTTCAAGTGCGTTGTTTTGGCTGGAAATGTATCACTTGGATGGTATCAGAGTAGATGCTGTTTCAAACATGTTGTATAGAGACTATGATGAAGGACCTTGGACGCTGAATCATGAGGGTGGTAATCGAAATCTGGAAGGGTATTATTTTCTGCAGAAAATGAACGCAGTCATCAAACTGGCCTATCCTGAAACGATAATGATAGCTGAAGAGAGCTCTTCGGAGACGCAGGTTACCGGACTGATTGAAACCGGCGCGCTGGGCTTTGACTACAAATGGAACATGGGGTGGATGAATGACACGCTGCGATTCTACGAAATGAATCCAGTATTTAGAAAGGATCACTTCAATTTACTGACCTTTTCTTTTATGTACATGATGGATGAAAACTTTATTTTACCGCTGTCTCATGATGAAGTCGTTCATGGGAAGAAGAGTTTGATGCATAAAATGTGGGGAGATCGTTATAAACAGTTTTCGCAGCTTAGAAATCTTTATGTGTATCTGATGACGCATCCTGGGAAGAAATTATTGTTCATGGGCAGTGAGTGGGGGCAGTTTCTGGAATGGAAGTATGATGAAGGACTTGAGTGGCGCGATCTTACTGATGAAATGAATGCCAAAATGCAGCAGTTTACCAAATATTTGAATCAATTTTATAAGGAAAATCGGGCACTGTGGGAGCTGGATCACAGCTATGACACCATCGAGATTATTGATGCAGATAACAGCCAGGAAACAATTTTGAGCTATATCCGTAAAGGAAAGGCTAAAAAGGATTTTTTAATTATTGTGTTGAATATGACACCGGTTGAACGGCAGGATTTTCCGATTGGTGTTCCTTATGAAGGAATCTATGAGGAGGTTCTGAATACTGAAATGAAGGAATTCGGCGGGACCTGGACCCAATCTAATGCGCCTGCTGAAACCTATGCAGAGTCCTTTAAGCAGCTAGGGTATCAGATCAGAACGATTGTTCCTGCACTCGGCGCCATCATTTTAAAGCCAAAGGATATCAATACACGGAAAAAAAGGTAATAGCTAGGGGTAGTCTGAAAATTATAAAAAGGATTTAAAAGTGCTCGTTATTGGTCTGTTCAGCAAAATCCTGCTTAGTTCAGGTGAAGACAAAACTTTTATCAGCACTGGAATATCTTATGATGCATAGAATTTTTGAGGATGAAAGGAGGCAAAGGGGATCTAGGACGTATTTGAAAAATTCAGATTTCAGCTGTAGGTTTCAGATTCGCCCAGTGACCTGTAAAAAAGATGAATAATGAAATGCTAGCAATGATCTTAGCCGGAGGACAAGGAACAAGATTAGGGAAATTAACCAAAAATATCGCAAAGCCTGCTGTACCATTTGGAGGCAGATATCGCATTATTGACTTTACCTTAAGTAATTGTGTCAACTCGGGGATTACTGATGTTGCTGTGGTAACTCAATATCAACCTCTGGCTTTAAATAGTCACATAGGTAACGGAGCCAGCTGGGGATTGGATGGCATCAACTCCGGATTGACAATTTTACAGCCATACTCAAGCTCAGATGGAGAAAAATGGTTTCAGGGAACAGCTCATGCGATTTATCAAAATGTTGCCTATATCAGCCAAATGAGTCCTCAATATGTACTGGTGCTCTCCGGAGACCATATTTATAAAATGAATTATGAAGCAATGCTGGAAGAACACAAGAAACATAATGCTTCTCTGACTGTTGCGGTGATTGAGGTACCGATTAAAGAAGCTTCCCGCTTTGGGATCATGAATACTGATGAGAATGATCGAATTATAGAATTTGAAGAAAAACCGGAGGAGCCTAAAAGCAATCTGGCTTCAATGGGTATTTACATTTTTAACTGGGCCCGTTTAAAAGAATTGTTGACCAACAGCTATTCAAAAGACAGCCAAATGCTGGACTTCGGAAAAAATGTTATTCCTGCTTATCTGGATGCCGGGGACAATGTTTATGCCCATCGTTTCAGCGGTTATTGGAAAGATGTGGGGACAATTGATTCACTATGGGAAGCAAATATGGAATTTATTGATCCTGAAAATGAGCTGAATATTCGAGATCGGACCTGGAAAATATTCTCTAAAAATACCAGTTCGCCGCCGCACTTTTTAACGGAGACAGCTTCTGTGAAAAATTCTCTGATTGTAGACGGCTGTTATGTTGCCGGAGAAATCAAGGACAGTATTCTTTCGACGGATGTTCAGGTGAAGGAAGGAACGACAATAGAAAAAAGTATTGTTATGCCTGGTGCAAAAATAGGTGAGAATGTGACCATCAAAAATGCGATTATCGGTGAAGACGCTGTAATTGGTGATAATGCTGTAGTTTATGATGAAGAAGAAATTGTTGTAGTAGGGTATTCTGAAGTAATTGGGGTGAAAAGCGATGAAGACTAATAGAATGTGCGCAATTATTGGAAATGTGGAACGATTTGACAATTTAATGCCGTTGATTGAAAAACGGCCACTGGCCATGCTTCCGTTTGACTGTAAGTACCGACTGATTGATTTCCAGCTGTCTAGTGTGGTAAATGCTAATATCGACAGCCTATTTATGATTTTTAATGATGGAGAAACCCAGTCTGTATTTGACCACATTGGTGGTGGAAAAGAATGGAATTTGGCTTCGTTGAAGAATCGCTTTTTCACTTACTTTTATCAGGACTTTATTAAAAGAAAGAACGAAGGAAAGCCTTACTTCAGCTCAGTAATTGATTATCTGAATAAATCTGAATCTGAGTACACAGTGATTATGAGCAGCCGAATGCTCTGCAATCTGGATCTTAGAGCGATATTGAAAATCCATCAGGCTCAGCAAAATACAATGACACTTGTCTATAAACGAGTGAATAAGGAAAGTGTCTGCTCGAAAGACACGTTACTGGATATTGATGAAAACGGACAAGTCAGCAGCTGTCATACATTGAAGGATTGCAGCTCTGAAACTGAGACTGGAAATCTTAGTATGGATGCGTTTATTGTTCAAACGGCTTGGCTGATCCAGTCACTGGAAGAAGCTCAGAAACATGGTGTATCGCCAAATCTGGTAGATTTTCTGAAAAGTCAGCTTGGTGCTGTAAAAAATTCAGTCTATAAATATACCGGCTATCTAAAAAATATTCACAGTCTGCAGTCTTATTATAAAGCCAACATGGATATGCTTGAGCCGGCTAAGTTTAACGCTTTAATGTATACGAATCAAAAAATCTATACCAAACTGAAAAATGAAGTGCCAACCTATTACTCTGAAAATTCTAAGGTGAACAGCAGTCAGTTTGCGACTGGCTGTGTGATTCAGGGAACGGTGGAGCATTCGCTGGTTTCCCGCCGAAGCAGAATTGACAAAGGTGCCTCAGTGAAGCATTCCATTATCAACGGGAGCGCCAAAATCGCCTCTAATGCCCAAATTGAATATGCTATACTTGATAAAAATGTTATTGTTGATCCCGGTGTGCAGATTATAGGAACGCCGGAGAAGCCGGTAGTGATCCGAAAAGGAGAACATGTCACCGCAAATGTGAATGTGTCTGAAGGAGAGATCTGAATGAAAGTTTTATTTACTGCAGCTGAATGTGCACCATTTTTCAAAACCGGCGGACTGGGTGATGTTGCTGGAGCGCTGCCGAAACAATTGAAGGATAAAGGGGCGGATATACGTATTGTTTTGCCTTATTATAAGCAAATGCCGACGAAATATCAGGAGCTCTGTGAAGATGTTTTTTACTTTTATGTGAATGTCGGCTGGCGCCGCCAGTATTGCGGTATAAAAAAAATGGTACTTGATGGACTCACCTATTATTTTATTGACAATCAGTATTATTTTGATCGTGACAGATTGTACGGTTATTATGATGATGGAGAACGGTTTGCCTATTTCCAGCTTGCTGTGATTGAGATGATGGAGAAAATTGATTTTATTCCAGATATCATTCATGTAAATGATTACCACACAGCGATGATTCCGTTTCTCATCAGAGAAAAGTATTATTGGATTCAGGCCTACCAAGCGATTGAAACAGTCCTGACGATTCATAATATTGAATTTCAGGGTGTTTTTGGTGAAAATATTTTGTCGGACCTCTTTGGAATGGGAAAAGAGCGTTACTATGACGGAACTGTTCGTTTTGACGATAATATCAATTTTCTCAAAACAGGAATCTTGTATGCTGGACGGGTTAATACGGTTAGTCCTTCTTATGCCGAAGAAATTCAGACACCGGAATTTGGCTCAGGACTTGATGGTGTACTGCGGATGGCAAAAGATAAATTAAGCGGCATTCTAAATGGAATTAACTATGAGATCAATGATCCAGAGACAGACCCGTTAATCCCTGCCAATTTTTCAAAAGAAGATTTAACAGGAAAAGCAACAAATAAAGCAGCTCTCCAACAGAAAATGGGATTGCCGATTCGGGATGTTCCGTTGATGGCGATTGTCAGTCGTCTGACACACCAAAAAGGCTTTCAGCTGCTGATGGATGAGATGGAATATATGATGCAGGATGATGTGCAGCTGGTTGTTTTAGGAACAGGAGAAGCCGAATTTGAACAAGGCTTTAAAGCGTTCGTTCATCGTTTTCCAGAAAAATGTGCTGTCAGTATTTCTTTTGATGTCAAGCTGGCTCAGCTGTTCTATGCTGGAGCAGATTTATTTTTGATGCCTTCTGCGTTTGAACCTTGCGGACTTTCGCAAATGATCTCCATGAGATATGGAACACTACCTGTAGTTCATGAAATTGGCGGGTTGAAGGATAGCGTGATTCCTTACAACCCAATAACAAAAGAAGGAACCGGCTTCGGTTTTTCTGAGTTTCGTTCTGTTTATCTGATGGAAACGATTCGAATGGCAGCAGCTGTTTACAGAGAGGAACCGGAAGTCTGGCAGCAGCTGATTCAAACAGCTATGGCAAAAGATTTCAGTTGGGATTCTCCTGCTAAAGAATATATAGGGCTCTATCAACTGTTAACAGAACGTTAAGAATTAAATAGTTGTTCGTACTTGTTCTAGAAAACGGGGTATACTTAAAAGAAGTATTGTTACAATCAACTTTGGCGTTAAATGATAACAGAGGTTGAGACAGCAATTCGGTTGTCCCGACCTCTTGTTTTACAAATAATCAAGGGAGTAAGTGACTAATGAACATTACAAAAGAACAGTTTAAAAAAGATTTTAAGCGACGCGTACGGGAAAAATTTGCCAATGAGGTTGAGGAGTCCTCCAACGATGAATTGTTCGCCTCGTTGGGATCAGTGATTCAAGCATACTATTCAAATGCCTGGAAGGATACACGAAAGGAAGTACGTGCTTCGCAATGTAAGCAGGCCTACTATTTTTCGATAGAGTTTCTACCAGGTAAAATGCTGAAAAGCAATTTACTGAACATGGGGCTGCTGGATACTGTTCGTGACAGCTTAAAGGAAATGAGTATTGATCTGGAAGAGCTTTGCAAAGTGGAGAAGGATATGGCGTTGGGAAATGGCGGACTGGGACGTTTGGCTTCCTGTTTTATGGACTCCATTGCTTCTTGCGGATTACCGGGAAATGGGAATGGTATCCGTTACGATTATGGCTTGTTTAAACAAAAATTTGTTGATGGTAATCAAGTAGAGCTGCCGGATGAATGGCTTCGTGAAGGTAATGCCTGGGAAGTCCGTAAAGCCAGCAAGGCTGTTAATGTAAATTATGGCGGGCATGTTTATTTAAAAGAGGATGAGGATGGGAAACTGAAACCGGTCTATGAAAACCAGCAGGTTCTGAGAGCCGTTCCATACGATACTGGAATGTTGGGTTATCATAACAATATAGTTAATACCTTGAGACTTTGGTCAGCGGAAATTCCTGAATCTGAAGAGAACAGATATCAGAGTATTGAAGAACGCCGGGATTTTCGGGATTTGACCTCTGTCCTTTATCCAGATGATTCCAATTATGAAGGACGTCTGATGCGTTTAGTTCAGGAATACTTTTTTGTTTCAGCAGGGATTCAAAGTATCATTCTTTCGCAGAAAAAAACTGGAGTTGCCATGCTTGATCTGCCAAATTATGTGTCTATCCATATCAATGACACCCATCCGGCACTGTGTGTAGCGGAAATGATGCGTATTCTGGTTGATGAAGAAGAATTAAGCTGGGAAAAGGCCTGGAATGTCACAGTCAAAACGATGAGCTATACAAATCATACAATTATGGCGGAAGCTTTGGAAAAATGGCCGATATCGATGTTGAAGGAAGTTGTACCGAGACTGTATCAGATTATTGAAGAAATTGATCGTCGATTTGTGGAGGAAATGACACTGTTAGTTGATTCTGAGCTGGTTGAACGGACAAGGATCATTAAAGACGGCCATGTACATATGGCACATTTGGCAATTATCGGCAGTCACAGTACAAATGGAGTGGCGAAGCTTCATTCGGACTTGCTGAAAGGGGTCGTACTGCATGACTTCTATTTGCTATATCCGGAACGATTTAACAATAAAACAAATGGCATTGCTCAAAGACGCTGGCTGCAGCTGGCGAATGAACCCTTGGCAAATGTGCTGGATCAGACGATCGGAACTTCATGGCGTAAAGAAGCCAACGATCTGCATTTACTGATGAATTATAAAGATGATCCGAAAGTCTTGCAGAAGTTGGCAGATACTAAGCATACGAATAAAGTACGACTGGCGAATTATATTATGCAAACAACGGGAATTGAGGTTTCGGCAGATGCAATTTTTGATGTTCAGATTAAGCGTCTCCATGCATATAAGCGTCAGTTATTAAATTTGCTGCATATTCTAAAGTTGTATTTTGAACTGAAGGACAATCCAGAAGCGGATATTTACCCACGAGTCTTTATTTTTGGTGCAAAAGCAGCACCCAGCTATACGTATGCGAAACACATTATTAAGTGTATCAATGAAGCAGCCTGCCTGATTAACAACGATGAAATAATACAGGGAAAATTAAAAGTGGTCTTTTTGGAAAATTACAATGTTTCTCTGGCAGAACTGATTATTCCGGCAGCTGATGTGAGTGAACAGATATCGCTGGCTTCCAAAGAAGCATCCGGGACCAGCAATATGAAACTGATGCTGGACGGGGCAGTAACGATTGCAACACTTGACGGTGCCAATATTGAGATTCGAGACATCGTTGGGGATGATAATATAGCAATTTTTGGCTTAACTGAAGAGGAAGTGTACCGTTACTATGAGACACAGGACTATTCAGCATTGAAAATTTATGAAAACGACCCGGTTATTCAACGCATATTAAATGCATTTATAGATGGAACGATTCCAAATATAAAAGTGGAAGGACAGGAAATCTTCGATTCTCTGATTCGATACAATGATGAATACTTCGTTTTACGTGATTTTCAGTCTTATGTGGATGCACAGAAATCGATTGAAACTCTTTATCGGGACAAACCTCGCTGGCAGAAAGTCAGTTTGATTAATACAGCACATGCCGGGCATTTTTCTTCGGACTATACCGTGCAGCGCTATGCAGAGGATATTTGGCAGATTGAACCGATAAGAAAAGCGGGAAATGAATCTGGACAATAAGGGAGACAGTAATGACGGCAATTTATTTTAATTCCTGGCTGGAAGAATATAAGCAGCCTTTCGGAGCAATTGAAAAAGGAGCAGCAGTAACTTTTTCAATTGCTGTTCAGGAATCAATCGTTGAACAGGTTTTGCTGGTGGTGCGCAAAGAGGGTGGAGAACGAGGATTTGAAAAAATCAACATGTCTCCAGAAGAGCATCATCATTATATTTGCACCTATACTTTAGAGCAGGGAGCAGGACTTTACTTCTACTATTTTGAAATCATAAAAAAGGAATCAGATCAAGACGTGAAAACTATATACTGCGGATCAGATCAGGGAAAAGGCGGAGAAGGCGTCCTGACTTATGATTCAGGAAATCTGCATCCTTATCAGCTGACTTGCTATGAGAAGGCAGACCCGGCACCAGACTGGTATCGAAAGGGAATCGTATATCAAATTTTTCCTGACAGGTTTTATAATGGTAATCCTCACAAAGAAATCTCTCAGCCTAAAAAGAATACATTCATTTACGGCACTTGGAAAGATGAACCGATGTATATCAAAGATGCAGAAGGAGAGATCATACGCTGGGATTTTTATGGCGGCAATTTGCAGGGAATCATAGAAAAAATTCCTTATTTGAAAGAGCTGGGTGTCACTGCACTCTATTTGAATCCTATATTTGAATCCGCAAGCAATCATCGATATGATACCGGTGATTATCTGGCGATTGATGGAATGCTGGGAGATGAGAAAACCTTTCTGCATTTACTTGACTGTCTTCATGAGAACGATATGCAGCTTATTTTGGATGGGGTTTTCAGTCATGTAGGAAGAAACAGCCGCTACTTTAATTATGATGGCCGCTATGGTGAAGGAGTGGGAGCTTATCGTAATCCAAAAAGCAGATATCGGCAATGGTTCAAATTTTCTGACTATCCGGAAGATTATAAATCATGGTGGGATGTGAGGGATTTGCCGGAAGCGGATAAGGAGAATTCCAATTTTCAACAGTTTATTTATGGAGAAAAAGAGAGTGTACTTGAAAAGTGGACAGCTATGGGAGTGGATGGCTGGCGTTTGGATGTAGCAGATGAATTGCCGGATTTCTTTATAGAAGGGATTAGACAGGCGGTGAATCGGTATCCGGAAAAGGTATTGCTTGGTGAAGTTTGGGAGGATGCATCCAATAAGATATCTTATGGACATCGGCGTCAGTATATCTTCGGAAACAGCCTTCATGGTGTGATGAACTACCCGTTTCGTGATATTATTCTGAGCCTTCTTTTAGGAAAGCATTCAGCACAAGAGGCAGCAGAAAAGCTGACTGTCCTTCAGGAAAATTATCCTGCAGATATTTTTGCCAATAACTTGAATAACATTGGCACACACGACAGTGAAAGGATTGCGACCTTGCTGGACAATCATTTTTCCAAACTGACTTTGGCAGTCGGATTAATGTTTGTTTTACCAGGAGTTCCCACGATCTACTATGGGGATGAAGCTGGAGTGACTGGCGGAAAAGATCCAGAGAACCGTAAATTTTTCCCTTGGGATGCTATTGATCCAGATGCTTATACCTGTTATCAGGAATGGACACAGAAACGTAAAGCAACGGAAGCGCTGGTTTATGGAGAGTTTTATCCGTTTTATTCAAATGGTCTCTTGGGGGTTTTGCGTTACAGTGAACAGTCTCAATTTGCTCTTTATCTTGTCAATGCGCAGAATCAGACTGCTTCTGCCGAAGAGCTGATCTTTACCCGGAAGCCACCGATTTCAACGGCTATTCTGGAGGAGATGCTGGCAGATGCAGTGATCTCTGAATGGGGCGATTATTTTGTAGTGAAAGAGTTGAGTTAAATTAAAAGCAAGAAGTTGTGATAAAGCTTCTCCATGTGACGAGTATTCGAAGAAGCGCAGAAGCAAGCTTTTAATACAGGAATGAATTAGTACTAATTCATAAGATTGTCGGTTCGCATACCATCCTATTAGATGTTCCTGCAACAGTGAGACCGGCAATTCTGCTAACTGACTTTCTACTACGGAAAAGTCTTGTATCTGCGAGTCTCACTACACTACACTACACTACACTACACTACACTTCGTTTCGATCTCATCAATTTCTAAACGGCAGAGCCATTAAGAATTGAAGGACTTCGTTTCGATCTCATCAATTTCTAAATGGCAAAGCCACTAAGAATTGAAGGACTTCGTTTCGATCCTCGAAGTATGGAGGGGCTTTGTAACGCCGTTTATTCGGTTTTAGGGGACTCAGTGAATAGGCTACACTTTGTTTGACAATTTTTCTGTGGAAAATAGAGCGTTAAAAAACACGATCTACGGTGGTTCGTTGGCGAAGCGAACCATTGACAATGAGTTGGGGGATGTTATTCGGAGGGAATCGTCTGTGCCGTTTCTAGGCTCAGGCGACAAGACGAAAACACATACCTTAGAAGGCTCATTGTCAATGGCAACCGTAACAGAACAAACGGATGTGCCTCAATTATTTATAGAAACTGTCAAAAAATTGTTGACATTCCTCAGACATACTTAATGTCACAGACCCTGATAGAATAGAGGAAGCTATCTTTAAAGTAATTAACTTAATGACTATGGTTTTAAGAAAGATACTGAAGTAAACAGGGGATAAAGAAAGACCGGATAGAAATCACATTCTATTCCGGCTTATTTTATTCGTTAATTTTTTTGAAGAAAGCGACATAATTCCTGTAATAAACAGAAGTGCAGCTCCTGCAAAGAGGACATAAATACCTGTTGAGGCTGCATAGCTCAGCTTATTGATACCAAACATAATCACTGCATTCATTCCTGCAGCTCCAAGTGCTACAAGAATGCTGATAACTCCAGTGATCTTGGACAACCAGTTTTTCTTGGTAAGGATTGTTATTAGAGCCAATCCCCCTGCAATTCCTACGCCTGCAATGACTATTCTGCCAATCTCTCCACCACTATCAGTAATATAGGAAGAATAACTCATGGAACCATAGGAATACAACGGCAAAAAGACACTGATAATACTTACAACAGCAGCAATAAGAACACCAACTAATGCACCAGCTTTGATTTTTTTTGTTTTCATCATTTTCTCCTTTAAAAAAATTTTTTACTAAAAAAGCATAGCATAAAAGGCTCAATTACACCATGTTACTCAGGAAAAGTAATGTGAATGTAGTGAGGAATAAGTATTTGTATGAAAAATTTCTTTTTTTTCTTAATAAAAATATCTTGAGCAGAATGTTTGGTGAGAAGCCTGGACAGTTTTATAATAGCAGTAGAAATAAATAGAAAAGAGGAATTGAGATGGCTTATAAAGTAGAGTTCAAAGAAGTTGCCGCCACTGGGCTTGAAAGTTCGCCGGCTGCAGAAGCATTGGCCGGCTTGCGAGCAAATGAAGCACGCTATCTATGGAATAAATACAAGATTGAATTTACCACTGTTCCTGCAGAAGAAGACCCGGAAACATTAAAATGGATTGAAAAAATTTTGGAAGAACGGGAGATTCATTTTCCCTATAAACCTTTGGAAGTGGCACATTTTGAAGCGGAAGGAACAAAATTTGCCTATGTCTTCTATGAAAATGGGTTGGAAGTGAATGTAATGTATGCAACAGATGATACAGGAAAACGGGCAGTTGGTTTTAAATTATCAGAAGGAATTACAGTTCCAGCAGAATTGGAAGGAAAGTTCAAATTTGCTCGACAGAAATCAAAACTTGCAGGTGAGATTCGTGGTTCTTACTTTGTTATTAAAGGAAAATATTAAGGAAGAGCTGTAGAACAAAATCAGTTATTTATAATAATGGAGACTTGAGAAAATAGGTCTCTATTTTTTTTAGTTCCAAATTGAAGATTATCGGTGTTTTTTCAGCAGTTTAATAGTTCTGAAAACTTACTTTGAAAAATAATTGAGAAGAAGTGTTGATGAAGAAGCAGGTTGAAGGTACTAGATAAATATAAACAGACAGGCCGTCGGTCGTCAGATGATGAAGGGAAGGGCGGCAGTTAATGTTAGTTTAGTAAGATCATAACGTGCGAAAAAATGAAATTTTTAGCACTTAGTAAGTGCTTTTTGTATAAAAAGGTTATAATGAAATAACCATCAATAATATTTTAAAAGTCATCGGAATTGTCAAAGGGGTATTTTAAATCAAAAGAAGAAATAATGGATGCAGTAATCATGAGAATCATTGAGAAAGATATGGATATTGTAAAAATGACTGTACAGGAAAGCAGCGAGTTAAGTGTATTGAATAAAATCGTTCAGTTTCTGATCACACAGTCGTCAGGAAGTGATGAGCAGAAAATTGAGATGCTGGAGCAGTCTCTCAAAGTAGAAAATGTATTGCTGAAACAGTGGATGTTGGAGGCAACTATTTTTGCTGAAGTCATTGAAGAAGGCAATGAAAACAAGGAATTTAACATATCCGTATCCATTGAAAGCCATTCAGTTTTTTTGAGGCACGCAGTATTTATTGTATGAAGGAATGACGTAAGGAGATGCTTACTATTGTTCATTAACATCATTTTTTGTATCAAGGGAGTTAATGAAGTAAAAACAAGCAAAGCAGAAGCTATCGAAAGACTTACGTTAATTTTTAAATTCAGCTGGGGTATTCGTTGAGTTTAAAAATTAAAACGGCTGACGGTCGGCCTGCTAAAAAAAGAGGAGATTATTATGAATAATACAAAAATAATTTGAATAATTACAGAAAGAATATTAGTAGATGAAAAAATATGGATAAATCCTAAATGTATACAAAAAATATAGAGAAAAGAACATTATTAGAATGTTAAGTAAGTATATGGCTGAAACTGCTGAAGTTGCTTCTGTTCAATAGAGGTTGATACAGAAATTTTCGGGAAGAAGCCAATTTTTTGATTTAGTGTCAGAGGAGACAAAAAAGAAAACTTCGTTCATAAAGCAGGCTGATTTCAATCAAAAAAATACTAAAAAAGAGGAGAAATTTAATATGAAAACCAAAATAATTATGGAGGCCAGTACACTGGTGTGCTTGGGACTATCTCTCAGGTGATAGAAAAAAGTATTGAGAAAGAAACTGTAAAAAGTTATACGACAGAAAATTTTAAAGAGCAGGATGAATAAGATACAATACTTGAAAAAATAGATTTTAGTTAGTATACAATAGAAGCGAGCATGATTTCAATCTAAGAACCAACCTTTGTTTTGGTATACTGTTATTTCAACCGAAAAAAAAATCTAGGGAAGGATTTTTCCTTATAGATTCGATATTATTTTATGGAATTCTTTTCATCAACATCATTTGACAATAAACCTAAATTTACTAAAAAAGAAATTTTTAATAGAATTGATGGATAAAAACTAGAAAAAAATTTGAGTTACGCTTACACTTTAGTAGGGGAAAAATCAGAAATCAAGGAGGTTTTTTTTAATTAAAAATGAAAATTCGGCAAAAAAGTGAAGAATATTTAATCTGATTAAATAGGAAAGGAGACAATTACGAACAGTAAAAAAATAGGAATGATAAGATGATATAACCAGTATTTTTCAACTGTATTCTGGTGAAATACTTATCTTATTTTCAGGAAGACACAACTAAAAAACCGATGTAAGTTCAGTTTTTTAGAGAACTTATACCAGTTTTAATTTAAAAAAATAAATAGCACTATCAGTCAATTAATTAAAAAGTTAATTGATAAATATTCTTGTATCTAGTTCTTCCAAGAAATAAAAAATAGAATAAAAATATATATCTTTTGAAAAATAAATGTGATTTTTATAAATTTAACTATACTCTAAATTTTAGTCATAGTAAATCTTAAAATCAATCAATTTTTTTCATTTTTTTTGATAAAACATGAAAAAAATGAGAATCTTTTTTGTTTTCATAATATATTTTTATTGTGGTTGTACTTTTCCAATACTTTTTGAGCCGTCAAAAAATCAGTCAATATTAGGAGTGAAGGAGCTTGTCAAGAAAAGGCGAAAATATTTATAAAAGAAAAGATGGACGATGGGAAGGCAGGTATAAAAAATCAAGAAATAAAGAAAATCGTCTCATATATGGGTATATCTATGGTAAACGATACAGTGAAGTAAAAGAAAAATTAATTAAATATCAATCGGAATTTATTGACAGTAATAAAACTATTTATTCAGGAACTACTTCTGAATGGTTCACTTACTGGCTTCATAAAGTGGTTAAAAATAGAGTAAAGCCTTCAACCTGGTCGAGTTATGAATCAAAAATTAGAAATCATATTATTCCTTTTCTGGGCAGAAAAAAATTGAACCAACTGGAAAGAACCGATGTTATGGCACTTATTGAATTTTTACTGTCCCAGGGCTACTCCATTAATATGGTTAAAACTATTTTGACTATCTTAAAGAACAGTTTGAACTATGCAGCTGTTAACGGACATCTAAATAAATATCCTTATAAAAATATTGTACTTCCTTCTATTAAAAGAAAGGGTATTCGGTCCTTGTCTGTAGAAGAACAAAAGATACTTGAAGAAGCCGCCTTTAGAAATACCTATTATTCAGCTGTAATCATCAGTCTGGCAACCGGGATGAGGATTGGAGAGATAAGCGGGTTAAGGTGGGAGGATATTGATTTTACAAGAGAAAT
>NZ_JAJDJV010000014.1:0-107564 GCF_020567625.1 Enterococcus sp. BWT-B8
CTTCCCACTGTTATTCTATCCAGTGCTTCAAAAGAGGTTGTCCTGTCTTGCGACAAGTAATAATATATCAAGTTTCTTCGCTCAGGTCAATCAAAATATGTCATTTTTTACAACTTTTTTTCATTGCCGATCATTATCCTATTTTGTTCACCTAATGTTCGCATTTGATACACTTTCAACTTGAAGTAGTTATTCTTTCGTTCCGATTTCGGTCTTAATGCGCACGTACTTTAACTATCTAATTTTTCTTTCTTCTCTTCTGATAAATAGAAAATCAACCAAATGCTCAAAGAAGCTTTCAGCATTTGGTTGATTCTATTTTATCTCATCGTCGGGAATAGCAGTACGTCTCTAATTGACTGTGCATCAGTCAGCAGCATAACAAGCCGGTCAATACCGATTCCCAAACCTCCTGTTGGCGGGAGTCCATACTCCAGAGCTTCAATAAAGTCTTCATCCACACCGTGTGCTTCATCATTCCCCTGCTCCCGCTCTTTTTCCTGACCTTCAAATCGTTCTCTTTGATCAATTGGGTCATTTAGCTCTGTAAATGCGTTTGCAAACTCTTTACCTACAATAAAGAGTTCAAAGCGGTCTGTAAAGCGACCATCTTCAGGATTCTTTTTCGCCAGAGGAGATACTTCTACCGGATGACCATAAATAAATGTCGGCTGCTGCAGTGTTTCCTCTGCATAGGTCTCAAAGAATTCGTTTAAGATATGGCCTACTGCCATATTTTCATTTATTTCCACATTATGTTCTTCAGCCAATGCACGAGCTTCCTCTATAGTCATTTCTTTCCAAAAATCAACACCTGTCTGCTCTTTAATTGCATCCACCATATGCAGACGTTTGAACTCACTGCCTAGGTCAATTTGTTTTCCATCATAACTGATAGTTGTGGTTTTCAACACTTTTTCAGCCGCATTACGGATAATTCCTTCCGTCAAATCCATTACGTCATTAAAATCTGTATAAGCAGTATAAGCTTCCAGCATTGTAAATTCCGGATTATGTGTCGTATCTATTCCTTCATTACGGAAGACACGACCAATTTCATAAACTTTTTCCATGCCGCCTACAATTAATCGTTTTAAATGCAGCTCCAGTGCGATTCGTAAATATAAATCCATATCCAAAGCATTATGGTGTGTAATAAATGGTCGAGCAGTTGCTCCGCCGGCTTCATTATGAAGCACTGGTGTTTCAACTTCAACATATCCTTGTCCATCCAAATATCTGCGAATTTCACTGATAATCTGACTGCGTTTCATGAATCGGTCAAAGCTTTCTTTATTACTGATTAAATCAAGATAACGCTGGCGATACCTCTGCTCAATATTTGTCAGTCCATGATATTTATCAGGAAGAGGACGTAATGCTTTAGTTAAAAGCTCAATTGTTTTTGCTTTGACTGTCACTTCTCCTGTGTCTGTTTTCATAATTTGACCGGTGACTCCAAAAAAGTCACCCAAATCTGCGTGTTTAAAAAGCTCGTATGCTTCATCGCCGACTTGATCTTTGCGTACATATATTTGAATTTGCCCCTCACGATCCTGCAGGTGAGCAAACCCAGCTTTTCCTTTTCCTCGTTTTGTCATCATACGGCCGGCAACGCTCGCTGACAGCTCTTTTTCATTCAACTCTTCTTTTGTCTGCTCATCAAAAGATTCGTGCAATTCTGCAGAATTATGTGTACGGTCAAAACGTTTACCGAATGGATCAATTCCTTCTTCACGCAGTTTTTCCATCTTTTCACGCCGCACCAACATTTGGTCATTCAAATCTGCGACTTGTGATTGTTGTTCTTCAGACACTTTTCTTCCTCCATTCTTAAAATAAACATACACTAATAATGCCATAGTAATTCTAAAAAAAGCAAGCCGAATATTGCTATTCGGCTTGAAATTATTTATTTTAGGACCTAGCTAAAAGCTATTGAGGAATCGAGTTGCCCATGCATTTCCCAATAGACATGTTTGTATCGGGAATCGAACATTGTGAGACTCGTAGATACAGGGATTTTCTGTCGGTGTAGGAACTTTTAGTAACTAGGAAAATAGGGAGTTGTTATCAACTTTCAACAAATAATTGTATAGAAGCTTCCCGTTTTTGACGAAATAGTACAGGTGTTTTGGAAATAGATAGCTGAAGCTTTTCCTTTTTTGCTTATAGGGGATGAATCATGATATGCGCAATGCTGATTAAGTGAATGCGAAAAAATTCATTCCATTAATGGGAGTCCGCTCAGTTAATATTTTTGGAAAGAGTCGCCGCTAGAGCTTTCATATAAAGCCTAGATGGCTTCTTCTATTTTGTTGCTGGTTGACTTCTCTACAAACTGATCCATTAGCTCCACGATTTCTTTTTGAGTATCAGCCTGATTAATTGCTGCTTTTACTTTTGCCGCTCTTGGAATTCCTTTTAGATAATAAGAGGCATGTTGACGAAATTCTCTGGCTGCGACAGATTCACCTTTTAGGTCTACAAGCCTTTGAAGATGTATTTTTGCTGTTTCAACTTTTTCAAAAGCAGTTGGTTCAGGGATAAGTTCTCCGGTCTCCAAATAATGCTGTGTCCGATGAATCATCCATGGATTGCCTAACGCAGCTCTTCCGATCATAACGCCATCTGCACCCACATAATCCAACATACGTTTTGCATCTTCCGGGGTGCGTACATCTCCATTTCCCATAAAAGGGATGGTAAGTTGGCTTTTTACTTCTTTCAAAATATCCCAATCTGCCTGTCCTTCATACATCTGTATACGTGTTCGACCATGCATGGCAATCGCTGATGCTCCGCCCTTTTCTGCTGCCAAAGCATTATCTACAGCAAAAACGTGCTCGTCATCCCACCCGATCCTCATTTTTACAGTAACTGGTAAATCAACAGATGATGCTACAGCATGAACCATCTCGTAAACTTTATTTGGATCCAGCAGCCACTTTGCTCCGGCTTCTGCTTTAATCACTTTGTTTACCGGGCAGCCCATATTAATATCGATAATATCTGCTTCTGTATTCTCTTGTACAAATTGAGCTGCTTCAACTAGAGTATCCTTATCCCCACCAAATATTTGCAGGCTTAACGGATGTTCCCGCTCGTCAATATACAGCATATCCAATGTCTTTTTATTTCTAAAATGGATGCCTTTATCACTGATCATTTCGCAGACAACCAGCCCTGCACCAAATTCTTTCACTGTTACCCGAAATGCAGCATTTGAAATACCAGCCATTGGAGCAACTACCACGCGATTGGGAATCTCTACATTACCTATTTTCCACATCAATCAATTCCTCCTAATTTCTTTGGGTATTTTTAATTGCTTCATCTCTAAGTTTCATCAAGTCTTCTTCACTGTACTGATAGTTGTTTCCGCAAAACTGACAAACAGCCTCTGCCCCATGATCTTCTTCGATCATTGCATTTATTTCATCCAATCCTACAGCAATAATTGCCGTGCCGAATTTTTCTTTTGAACAGTCACACTTAAACTGAACAGGCATTTTTTCCAGTATATCTACTTCTCCTTCACCAAGCAGACGTTCTAAAATTTGTTCCGGCGCTTCTCCTTCATCTAATAAACGTGAGACCATCGGAACTTCTTTCAATCGCTGTTCAATAAAATCTATCGTTTTTTCATCAGCCCCCGGCATCACCTGAATCATGAACCCGCCAGCCGCTTTAACTGTTTCATCTGCCTCTACCAACACACTTAATCCTATTGCTGAAGGAATCTGTTCAGAAACAGCCATGAAGTAGGTAAAATCTTCACCAATTTCTCCTGAAACAATAGGTGTCTGCCCGGAAAATGTCTCTTTTAATCCCAAATCTTTGATAACAGTGAAGATGCCTTCTGTACCAACTGCTCCCCGAACGTCTATTTTTCCATTTTCGTTTAACGGAAGACTGACATGCGGATTCTTTATATAACCTTTGACATCACCGCTTCCATTACTGTCAACAATAATTGCACCGGCCGGACCATTCCCCTGAACCTTCACTGTTAGTTTGTCTTCACCTTTTAATGTTGCACCTAGCAGCAACGCACCAACCATTGTTCTGCCAAGAGCTGCAGTTGAAGTACTCCATGCATCATGTCTTTTTTGAGCTTCTGCAATTGTATTAGTAGCGCATATTCCATACGCGCGAATCGATCCTTTATAGCAAAGTGCTTTCACTAAATAATCTTCCATTTTTCATTCCCTCTTCTTTCGGTGCTTTTTGACTCATTATCAGATAATACTAGGAAACCCGCTTTTTTTCAACTAAATAATTTTGACTTTCTCTTTACCCTTAGATATAAATGAACTTTTCTTGCTGTTCAAGTATTTATAATAAAATTTTGAAAACATTCTTTTTTGCACACCATTTTAAGCTCAGATCTGTTAGCTCCTAAAAGCAATGTCAACTGGGCTAAAACGTAAAACAGCTGCAGAGTAGTTTCTCTGCAGCTGTCGGTTGTTTCATTTAATTATTTGTAACGGTCTTCAAACTTTTCCCGATTGTAGTCAGAAGTTGAATCTCCATTAGGATCATCATCGTCTTTTTTATCGAGTTGAACTTTTTTTTCTGTCTCTTCAGAATCAGTTTTCACTTCTTCTTGCTCAGATTGAAGCTCCTCTTTGGTTTTATCAAAGCTTTGTTTTTCTTCTGCCTGTTTTTCTGCATCCTTTTCTTCCAAAGCACGTTTTGCTTCTTCAAATGTTTGTGCCTTTTCACTAGGGAAGTCAGAAGTTTTTCCGGCAGGCATTTCACCAGTTTCAAACAATGATTTGATTGCTTTCGCATTCAGTGTTTCAAATTCCAGAAGTTTTTCTGCAATCAGCTTGTGTGTGTCCCGGTGAGTTTCAATAATTTCACGTGCTTTCGCATGTGCGTCCATCAAGAGCTTACGTACTTCCTGATCTATTTCGAAGGCTACCTGCTCTGAGTAAGCTTTCGTTTGTCCATAGTCACGTCCAACAAATACTTGATGATTTCCTTCATATTGAACAGGTCCTAATTTATCACTCATTCCATATTCAGTCACCATGCTGCGGGCCAACGCAGTTGCCTGCTCAAAGTCATTGGAAGCACCTGTAGACTGAACCCCAAAGACAATTTCTTCTGCAGTTCGTCCACCCAGTAATCCTACCAGTTGTTCAAACATATCTTCTTTTGTCATAAGGAACTGATCTTCTTTTGGCAGAGCAATCATATACCCGCCGGCGCGGCCTCTAGGAATAATCGTTACCTTGTGTACAACACGAGCACGGCTTAATACCAATCCGACAATAGTATGTCCAGCTTCATGGTAGGCAACCATTTCACGTTCTCTTTTGTTGATTACCCGATCCTTCTTAGCTGGTCCGGCAATTACACGATCTTCTGCTTCATCAATATCAGAAGCATCAATTTTCTTTTTATTTCTTCTTGCAGCAACTAAAGCAGCTTCATTCAGAACATTTTCCAAATCGGCTCCGGCAAAGCCAGGAGTTTGTTGCGCTACTACTTTCAAGTCTACATCATCTGATAATGGTTTGTTTCGTGCATGGACTCGCAAAATTGCTTCACGACCTTTAACATCCGGGCGCCCCACTAAAATCTGACGGTCAAAACGTCCAGGACGAAGCAACGCCTGATCGAGTACATCTGAACGGTTTGTTGCAGCAATAACGATAACACCCTCATTACCATCAAAACCATCCATTTCAACCAGCAGCTGATTCAAGGTCTGTTCTCGCTCGTCATGTCCGCCGCCCATACCGGCACCACGTTGACGACCTACCGCGTCAATTTCATCAATGAAAATGATGGCAGGTGCATTTTTCTTCGCCGTTTCAAATAAATCACGAACACGGCTTGCTCCGACACCGACAAACATTTCCACAAATTCAGAACCTGAGATTGAGTAGAATGGTACACCAGCTTCACCTGCAACTGCTTTTGCAAGTAAGGTTTTACCAGTTCCCGGAGGTCCTTCCAGCAATACACCGGCTGGGATACGCGCACCCAGTTCGACAAATCGTCGCGGATCCTTCAAGAATTCAACCACTTCAACAAGTTCCTGTTTCTCTTCCTCTGCACCGGCAACATCTGTAAAACGTACACGGTTCGCAGATTTATCTGCTTCTTTGGCTTTGGATTTTCCGAAATTCATTACTCGGCCGCCGCCACCGCCACCACCGCCTTGCTGTCCCATCATCATGTAAAACATGAAGAACAGCAAAATCAGAGGAAGGAAGCTGAAAATAAGTGAGATCCAAGTTCCACTGGTTGATTGTTCTTTAACACTCAGCGTAACATCATTTTCCTGAGCTGCATTCTGAATTTCTGTTAATGTTGTATCACTTGGAAGTACAATTGTAGAAAAGTTTTTGGTTGTCGTCTCAGTAGTTCCCCAGAATGACAAACCTGTTTGATTTTCTACTTTTTGTTCTTTCCTGTATTCACCAACAATTTTAAATACTCCGTTTGTTGGTTGAATAGTCATTTCCTTAATATTTCCATCTTGTAATTGTTCATTAAAAGTAGAAAACTCGATATCAGGAGATTGCGAGCTGTTATTTCCAAAAATAAAGCTCCCAACCATGATCATCGCTAAAATGACTAATACATAGTAGAGCCCGTTTTTCATGCCGTTCCCTTTTTTATTCATATCTGTCCACCTAGCCTGTCTTTTAGAAATTATTCACATTTTTATTTTATCAATTCTGACCTTTATATTGTAACATAACTATTTCAAGGAGAGATATTATTTTGTTTCATACACCTCTGGCTTTAATACCCCAACATATGGCAGGTTCCGATAAGCCTCTGCATAATCCAGACCGTAGCCTACTACAAATTCATTTGGAATGTTAAATCCAACGTAGTCTGCCTCGATGTCTACGACACGGCCCTCTGGTTTATCAAGAAATGTGACAATTTTCACGGAAGCTGCTTTCCTGTACTTGAACAAGTCAACCAGATAAGCCAGCGTACGTCCACTGTCAATGATATCTTCTACAATTAAGATATGACGTCCCTCTACATTTGTATCCAAATCTTTGATGATTTTTACCTCACCGGAAGAAACAGCGGCATTGCCATAACTTGACACATCCATAAAATCCATTTCCAAATTGGTATCGATTTCGCGAATAACATCAGCAAGAAAAGGAACTGCACCTTTTAATATCCCAACAACCAATGGACTTTTATCTTTGTAGTCTTCAGTCAACCTTTTCCCCAGCTCAGCTGTTTTCTCAATAATCTGTTCTTTTGTAATCAAAACGCTTTTAATATCTTTGTCTAGCATGACGCTCTCCTCTCAACTTTACTCCTTTGTCCGATAAAGGAGTCTGTAGTGTATTTTATCAGTTTCTTTAGGAATACTCAAATAAGAATTCGCAAAATTAGGTACCCAAATGACCTCTTCATCGGCAGTCAAAACGACCCATGCATTTTCTCTTAATGAATTTGTCACTTTTTTATCAATAAATATCCGGTTTAAACGTTTTGTCAGGGTTTCAGACAATGCGATTCTGTCACCGTCTTCCCTATGCCTGATTTTTAATGGCAGTATCACTTCGGAAGAAAGAAGTCTCTCCAGCGGTTTCCATTCTCGAACCTTTTCCGGAACAGTCAGCTTTGTCTCAGAACTTTCCAGCCCAATCCATTCATTTTCAGATAAAAACAGCCCCTGATTCTTTTCTAAAATATGTGTGACAAACGAAGAGCTTATGGTTTCTTTCGTTAAATAACCGATATTGTATTCTTTTATAAAGTACCAGCCTTTTTTCAGAAAAATTCTTTGTTGAGGATTGCTGCTGTCCAGACTGCTTAGTATAAACTCAAGCTGATCTTGATTCATTTCAATATTTTGCCGGATCAATGTCTGTTGCAGCAGATACTGCAAAAAGAAATATTTCATACCGCTGCTTTCTTTTTTCAGCTCCGTCAAATCAACTTCCCAGCCAAAATTATTTTTACTTACCCATTGTTTATACTTCTTTTCCATGATCCCATTAATTAATTCATCAGCCATTGAGACTTGTGTGCTGAATGTTTCAACATGTTTAAGGAAATTGGGGTTTTCTTCTTTCAAATAGGGGATAACACGATGTCGTATTCTATTTCTGAAATAGACCTCTGATTGATTGGAACTATCTTCAAAATACACAATATTCTGTTCGTTTGCGAATACTTTCAGCTCTTCTTTAGAAAAAATCAAAAAAGGTCGAACTAATTTGCCAGTCCCAAATGCCTGAACTTTTTTTATTCCGGCTAAATTCACTAATCGACTGCCGCGAACCCACTTCATCAAAATAGTTTCCGCCTGATCATCTGCATGATGTGCAGTCATGATTGTCGTATAATTATATTGAGCCATAAGCTTTCTAAAAAAATTATAGCGAAACTCTCTGTATCTTGCCTCCTGATTATTTTCAGGTATTTCTTCCTGCCATACTTCCAAATAGAAAGGGAGTTGATGTTCTGTACAGAACTCTTCTATATAGGTCGATTCTTTTTTAGATTCCGGTCGCAAGTTATGATTGAGATGAGCCACACCGATTGTACAGCCTGACATTTCAGATACTTTCATCATCGCATACAATAAAATCATAGAGTCAACGCCGCCGGAAACTGCAAGCAAAATCCGCTCTTCGGGATGCCAGCAGTCTAATTGCTTTACTTCCTGATAAAATTTTTCCAGCACGTGTTTCTCCTCCCCATTCATCAACCCCTATAACGAAAGCTGTTTCCCCTTTTCCAACGACAAAAATCCGATTTACTTATCTAGGGTATATCTAAAAACTCAAGCGATGAATATTTTGATGTTTTTTATAGAATCCATCGTCATAAATACTCGCTTATGAACCACATAAGCTGTGTTTTCTTCCTTGACTTCAACAAAAATCACTGGAAAATTTGAATTCCACTAGCTTTTCATTCACGCTCTAGTATACCTTCATTACTTTATTCATTTTTCCCCCAAAAATTGAAGGACCTTCTGCTTTCAAAGCAAATAAAAGATTTTCTGGTGTTTAAAACATCCCAAAAGCAAAGAAAAGGGGGTGCGACAAAAAAGTCACATCCCCTAGAAACCTAATATCAGACATATTAATGTCACAGTCCCCATCAGAGCTTCGCATACCGTCCTGTTAACTTACTGTTGGGTAAGCAGGTCTGGCAATCTCGCTAGATGTTCCTACACTAAATCTACGAGTCTTACATTGCCCGATTTTCGATACAAACGCTTCTATATTTGAAAAACGTTGGCAGCTCTAGACAAATGAAGATATGTCATAACCTCACACTTCAATTAATTTCGGCGTCCGCCTCGTCCGCCTCGCTTGCCCTCTGTATTTCTGCGCAGCGAAGATAAGCGATCGTCACTATCTTTTAAAAAGGAACTCATTAATGAATCAAAATCCTGTCCGCTATTAGAATGATTGTTCACTGGTTTATTAAACTGTTTTTTGGGCGCCGAGTGATGACCTCTGTCGCGATTATCCTGCTGGCTGCTGCGATTATCCTGAGAGCTGTTGTTACGACGTTGGAAATTGCTTTTAGGCGCTTCCGGATTATCCTGCGCTTTACGGATAGATAAACCTACCTTACCATCATCTCCTACAGAAGTAACCTTTACTGTTACTTCATCTCCTACAGATAAAATATCGTTGATATCTTTTACAAAACCATTCGATACTTCACTGATATGGACTAAACCAGTTTTTCCTTCACCTAAATCAATGAAGGCCCCAAAATTTGTAATTCCTGACACTTTTCCAGACAGCTTTGCTCCTACTTCGATTGACATAAAAAATGTGTTCCTCCTATTTTTACCCTAGTAATTAAATATATATATTCAGTCAGCATCCAATTATTCGTCGGATGATTGCGACTGTGTTTGACTGCTTTCTGTTGTAGTAGTGGCGGTAGTGGTTTCTTTATCTGTACTGATTGCCGAGCCAAAATCAGGAACATGGTAAATCTGTTCCCCTTCTTTGTACATGTAGTAACGACTTCTTGCCAGTTTTGCGACATAATTAGGATCCTTCAACAAGGCTACGTCTTCTTCCAATCGCCTTAATTTTTTATCCACTTCCGACGATTCAGCAACAACTTCTTCCTTTTGCTTTTCAAAAGAATGCAGTTTCTGATAATCCTTAAGCAGTTCAATGCCGGATATGGAAAAAACAACGATTGCGATAAAAAAGATGACTGCGAGCCGACGACGTTTAAAAATCAATTTTTTTTGCTGTTTCTGAAACTCCGCATATTGTTCCTTGGTATATTCATTATTCAGTGCAGCAATGTTATTTGATTCTTTTTTATTTCTTCCCATTTCTTTCGCTCCACTCACTTTTGTATGTCCGCTTTATTATACCAACATCTTCAAAGGTTGTCTAATCTTAATCTTCAGAATTTTCAACTCTTGTTTCAGAAATAATTTCATACATTTTCTGTGCATCTTCTTTTTTAGTTGAATCATGCAGCTCTTTTACCGAGAATTCCAACAGCTTATTCCCAAATCGAATTTTGATAACGTCTCCCAGCTTGACATTGCTGGAAGATTTTGCAAGAATTCCATTGATCTGAATTCTCCCCTTATCCGCAACTTCCTTAGCAACAGATCTTCTCTTAATAATTCTAGAGACTTTTAAAAATTTATCTAAACGCATAGGCTCACCTCTTTTTCATTCTTAAAACTTTCTTACCAAATGGTACCATCAGCCATTCTCTGACTGTAAACAGTCGTAATTGTATAATTACAAAGAAAAATGTTGTCAGACCAAGCCCGACACCAATTAATGCAAAGATCAGCGCCAGCCCTCTATGCGCTGTAATCCCAAAAATCAGTCCGAGTACTCCTTGGTAAATCAATAAGACTATAACCATTATCCCAAGGCCAGTCAATAGCTTTCTTAAAAAGTTTCGTTCCTGCCAGAATTGATTCAACTTCCTGTCTGACATTTTCATCAATACCCCCTGAGTAACAAGTAAAGCAAAAATGGTTGAAAGACTTGAACCAACTGTTCCAAATCTCTGAGTCATAATACTGGTCAGCAGAAGCTTTACCAATATCCCGGCAGAAGCTGCCAGAAAAGAGATTTTAAAATTATTTTTACTTTGTAAAATACTCTGATAAGCCTGAATAATTGCCATAAAAGCAATGGCAAATACATAAAGACCCAGTACACCGTTTCCCTTATAATCTTTAAATAAAGCAAAATTTATATAGGGAAGCAGCATTAGAAGTCCTGCTGAAGCCGCCGAAGCCACTGTAGTTGTCAATCTCAAAAACATTTTTGCTGCTTCATTAAACTGCTTATCTTTTTTACCAATAAAATATTTTGTGAGCGCAGGAAGAAATGTAGAGCTAAGTGCAAGAGCAACTACAAGTCCCAGCTGAACTAAAGGCTGACCTCTGTCATAAATCCCTTTGTCTATTTTAGCGGCTTTATCGGTCATTCCCGATAAAACTAAAGCATTCTTAATAAAAAATGAATCAACCAGCTGAAAAACAATCAAAAAAGCGCTGTATAAAGAAACAAGTCCACCCTCAATAAACAATCGATGAAACAACTGTCTGCCTTCTTTATCTATTTTCCAGTGAATAAAATAATTTGAGCTTGCAGGCTGTATTTTCCGATCATAATACCACAGACTGAAAACTGCTGCAGCTCCGCCCAATACTGCCCCGCCCATTGCCATTGTGCCGGTTTGATAGACATTCCAGCGAAATGATTTAAAGAAGCCGGCGGCCAGCAGAATTACACCTACACGAATCACTTGTTCAAGTACCTGAGAGACCGCACTTGGTGTCATCAGCAGATGTCCCTGAAAGTTCCCCCTGTAAAAAGACAAAACAGGAACCAGCAGAAAAGTGATCGAAACAACCTGAATAAGAGAAGCCAGTTGGATATCTCCCATTAGATAGGCCAGCCAGCTGCTTCCAAAAAAGAAAAAGAGGACGCAGCCCAGACCGACTGCTGAAACAAACGGAAACAGTCGCTGCAGGACCAGTTTTTTTTCACTGGTTGTTTCCTGCTCTGCAACGATTTTTGAAATAAACTGGGGCAGGCCCGACAACGCAAGTGTCATGGCAATACCATAAATCGGATAAACCTGCTGATAAACATAAAAGCCTTCATCCCCAACCAGATTCTGAAAAGGAACTCGATAAACAGCGCTCAGTAATTTGGCTATGAAAGAGGCTATAGTCATTACCAGTGCCCCCTGAAGCATTAAACGAATTTCCTTGTGCGCCATTTCGATTCCTCCCGTCTCTTTTTACTACAAACTCGTTTTCTGTTTATATTTTTCCTGTCGCAAAGCTGAAACAAAAGCTGAAACTTCCTGAAGCCAGGCAGCTGCTTTCATTCCATTGTACAGTTGCAGCCGTATCGTCATTTTTTCATTATCCACAGCCAAATCGGCTTTTAGAGAAGTAACCGCCAAAACTTCAAATATTTGCTCAACAGTGTATGTTTTTGTCCCAACTTTACTCAGCGTAAATTTGATTACCTGCTGGTTCTTACGGATTGTTTCAAGTAGGGCCCTGTCTCCATCCATTTTTATCAGGCCTGTCATCAGAAGATAGGCAACCTCATCTGGGTATTCGCCAAATCGATCCAAAAGATCTGCTTCCAGCTCTTCGTACATCTCTTTATTCTCCAGCTGACGGATACGTTTATAAATTTCAATTTTCTGCCGTTCATCTGAAATATACTCATTTGGAAGATACGCATCAATTCCCAAGTCTATCTCAACTGATGTTTTCTGATCCAGAACTTTCTTCCCTTGCTTGCGGGCAACAGCATCCTCCAGCATTTGAGAATACATGTCGAATCCAACTGAATCAATAAAGCCATGCTGCTGAGCCCCTAAAAGGTTGCCGGCTCCACGGATAGATAAATCCCGCATCGCTATTTTAAAACCGGACCCCAGTTCAGTGAAGTCTTTAATAGCTTCCAATCGTTTTTCACTGACTTCATTCAAAATTTTCTGCTGCTCATACATGAAATATGCATAGGCGACACGATTACTCCGCCCAACACGGCCGCGCAATTGATATAACGTTGACAATCCCATATAATCAGCATTTTCAACAAATAATGTATTCGCATTTGGAATGTCTACACCTGTTTCAATAATAGTTGTTGTTACTAAAATATCATACTGCCGCTCAATGAAATCAAAGAGTGTGTTCTCAAGCTGAATTTCAGTCATCTGACCATGAGCATAGGCAATTCGGGCTTGTGGGACCAGCGCCTGAAGCTCTTCCACTTTTTTCTCAATTGTGTCCACTCGATTATATAAATAGAAAATCTGACCGTCTCTGGCCAGCTCCCGCTCAATCGCTTCACGAATAGCACCAAGATTATTTTCCATTACATAGGTTTGAATCGGATATCGGTTTTCAGGCGGTGTTTCAATCACAGACAGATCTCTTACGCCAAGCATCGACATATGCAGGGTTCTTGGAATCGGTGTAGCTGTCAGAGTCAGAACATCCACCTGGGACCGCAGCTGCTTCAGCCGTTCCTTATGCTTAACCCCAAACCGCTGCTCTTCATCTATAATCAAAAGTCCCAGATCGCCAAACACAATATCCTTTGATAAAAGACGATGAGTTCCCACTACGATATCTACCTGACCTTTTTGTAACTGCTGGGTTGTTTCATTTTGCTGCTTTTTTGTTCTAAACCGGCTCAATAAACCAACCTCTACAGGAAACCCTTCAAATCGGTCCTGAATCGTTTCATAGTGCTGCTGAGCTAAAATGGTTGTCGGAACAAGAAATGCCACCTGTTTTCCAGCTGAAATGGCTTTGAAAGCTGCACGCAGCGCAACTTCTGTTTTACCAAAACCAACGTCACCTACCAGCAGGCGATCCATTGGTCGGCTCTTTTCCATATCATGCTTGATTTCAGCAGAACTGCGAAGTTGATCTTCCGTTTCTGAATAAGGAAAGGCATTCTCGAATTCTTTTTGATAGCCGTCATCTGGAGGAAACGCAAAGCCTTTTTCAGAATCCCGGGCAGCGTATAATTGAATCAGATCATCTGCAATATCTTCAATTTTCGCAGAAACTTTACTTTTCGTTTTTGTCCATTCGCTTCCGCCAAGCTTGTTGATTTTCGGTGTTTTAGATTCTGCAGCAACAAATTTCTGAATTAAATTCAGCTGAGTGACGGGAATAAAAAGCTTGTCATCATTTTTATACAGAATAGTGATATAGTCCTGATGAACACCATCAACTTCCAGTGTTTCCATGCCTATATATTTACCAATCCCATGATTCACATGAACCACGTAATCTCCCTTTTTCAAATCACTGTAGCTTTTCAAACGTTCAGCATTTGAAATGGTCTGACGCCGGGTTTTCTTTTTGGTGACTGTATGAAAAATCTCTTTTTCTGTTATCACGACTAATTTTTCTGAAGGCAATTCAAAGCCTGTCTGCAACTCTCCGGGAACCAGCTGAATTCTTCCTTCTAAAAGCTGATTTTCGGCAACTGCCACACTGGATATATCAAAATCTCTGAACAGACTTTCAACTTTCTGAGCTCTCTCCTTCGTCGGTACGAACACTAAAACTGTTTGATCCTGTTTTTTCCAACGGTCCATTTCGGCCTTCAATAATGGCATCTGACCAAAAAACTGCTGCATGGACCGATATTGAAAATTGTGTATCTCCTGAAAACGAAGATTTCCCATTCCTTTTTGGAAAAGAGAAAAGAATGTTGCCGCAAAACGCTGCTTTCTCAACTGATCATGAATCCCCATACCAAAAGTTTGTTCAGAAAAAACACGCTTCTCTTCCAGCTTTAGGACATGCCATTCGGCTTCTTCACGCGCAATTTCTCTTTCAGTTTCCAAGATGCGGGCATAATCATCCACAACCAGAAGACTGTCCTCAGGCAGGTAATCCAAGATAGTTGTCGGTCCTTTATACAGAATATCAGCATAGTAACGGGCATTTTCCGTAGGAATGCCCTCTTCCCATGAAGTAATAATCTGACCAAAGTATTCTTCCAGAAACACTTTATCTGTTTCTTCCTTAGTCACAGACAACCGTTTTTCCAGTAAATCCTGTAACCGAACAATTCCAGACGACAGATCTTCATCTGAAAAAACTGTATCCGTCACGGGAGATAGATCCACTGAATCAATTACTTCAATTGAACGTTGCGTATCTGCTTCAAAATAACGTAAAGAATCTATTTCCACATCAAACAGCTCTGCTCTTACCGGATACTGTGAATTAAGGGGATAAACATCAACAATACTCCCTCTGATACTGAATTCTCCCGGCTTCCCTACTAAGGACTGTCTTTCGTAACCCATTAGAACCAGTTTTTGTGCCAGCTTATCCAACTCAACCTCTGTACCAATTTTCCAGTGAAGCTGTCCCTGTCTCCATGTTTCTTTTTCAGGAAGAAATTTTCTTAACCCCGCTGCAGGTACGACTATAATCCCTGTTTTGTCAGAAAGTAAAAAATTCAGTGCTTCAATGCGGTCGGTCCTGGCTTCTGGCGAAGAAAAGGCCATTTCTGCTGACAAAACCTCGTCAACAGGAAACAGATGGACTTCATCATCAGAAAGAACATTTCTCAAGTCTTCTACTAGCTGATTTGCATAGTATAGATTGGGTACAGCCACCATCATTTTCTTCTTTTTATATTGATAGCCGCTGGTCATGACCAGCGTTTTCGCAGAGCCGGAAAGTCCCGTAATCAGTTGTCGGTGATTTCCAGTAAGTTTTTTAACCCACTCTTGAACAATACTGCTTTCACTAATTCGTTCAATAATATTCATCTGGCTAACCACCTCCTGTTATTTCCCATTAAATTGATTCATCGTATCTATAAAAGTATGCCCTTCGCATGCAAAAAGGGCAGCATCCGCTGCTCTTTTAACTGCCAGCAGAATATCCTCATGGACTGCTTTAGGAAATTTACTCAGCACATATTGAACAACTGTTTCATTTCCTGCCGGTCGACCAATTCCTACTTTAATTCTTGGAAATACATTTGTCCCCAAATGTGAGATGAGGCTTTTCATTCCGTTATGTCCGCCTGCTCCGCCTTTTTCTCTCAGGCGAATCTTGCCAATCTCCAAGTCAAGATCATCATAGATTACGATAAGTTCATGATCCTCCACACCATAATAAGTCATTAACGGTCCCACTGAACGACCGGATTCATTCATAAATGTCAGCGGCTTCACCAGCATGATCTTTTCTGTTCCTATAAAGAACTCTGCAATGTCCGCCTCAAACTGAGACTTTTTAAACACAGCCCCTTGCCGATAAGCAATTTCATCCACTGTAATAAATCCTATATTATGCTTCGTTTCCTGATATTTACTTCCTGGATTTCCCAATCCAACGATCATTTTCATTACAGACTCCCCTTTAATCTCTTTATTCAGTGAATCATTAACTGCTGTCATAAAACTCATTGAATCTTTTATGTCCGAAAACTGCTTCATGTTTACTATTTTTCCAAAACTGTGCTAATAATATTCTCAAGAAGCAATTGTCCAACACAAAATACCCGAGCAGTCAATTAACTGCCCAGATTCTATCTTCACAGTATAACACAATATCAGCTGTTCCTAATATTTTAAAGATTAAAAATTCAATAATTTACAGTTTGAAACCTTAGAACAGTGTAATAAGCAAGAATAGTGAACTATCGAACATGAAAGAGTTACCATTTATAACAGGTAAAAAAACTGTACTAATTTTGAGCGTAATCACGTGACAAAAAGCACAGGTAATGATACTATTTTTGTAGCAAAGAAACCTAAGAAGGGAATGGTACACATGAACGCAGCTGCAGAAAAAAAAGATCATCAAAAGGTAATTTTAGTGGGTGACGGTGCTGTTGGCTCCAGTTATGCTTTTGCTCTAGTTACTCAAAATATTGCTCAGGAAGTTGGTATCATTGATATCAACACGAAAAAGACTGAAGGAGATGCAATGGATCTTTCTCACGCCCTTGCCTTTACTTCTCCCAAGAAAATTTATGCTGCCTCTTATGAAGACTGTCACGATGCAGATCTTGTTGTACTGACAGCTGGTGCTCCACAAAAGCCTGGTGAAACAAGGATTGATCTGGTTCATAAAAATTTAAAAATAAATAAAGAAATTGTCACTCAAATCGTTGACTCAGGATTTAACGGAATCTTTTTAGTCGCAGCCAATCCTGTTGATATCTTGACATACTCTACATGGAAGTTCTCAGGATTTCCTAAAGAACGCGTGATTGGTTCTGGAACTTCCCTTGACTCTGCCCGTTTCCGTCAGGCAATTGCTGAATTGGTAGAGGTTGATGCACGTAACGTCCATGCCTATATTCTGGGCGAACACGGTGATACTGAATTTCCAGTCTGGTCACATGCAAATGTTGCCGGTCTGCAGATTTATGAATGGATCAAAAACAATCCTGAGGTAGACGAAGAAGCAATGGTTAATTTATTCTTCAACGTACGTGATGCAGCTTACTCCATTATTGATAAAAAAGGTGCGACATTCTATGGAATTGCAGTTGCTCTCGCCCGAATCACAAAAGCAATATTGGATGATGAAAATTCTGTCTTCCCGTTGTCAGTCTATCTGGATGGCGAATATGATCAAAAAGATATTTTTATCGGAGCTCCTGCAGTCATCAATCGTCAGGGCGTCAAACAGGTTATCGAAATTCCGCTGTCGGATTCCGAAAAAGACCGAATGAATGCTTCTGCTTCGGCACTTAAAGAAGTGATTAATTCTGCATTTGAAAAGTTTGAAGCTGAGGAAAAATAAAAGACGGATTACTGCAAAAGAAAATATCAAAAAATATTGGGAACTGTGCATCAGATGAACAAGGCTGATGTACGGTTCTTTTTGCAAACAAACAGGGGGACTGTGACATTAGTATGTCTGAGTCCCCTAGAGCCGAATAAACAGTGTTGCAGAAGCTTTATCACACCCTCCTGTTTGGATAGATACTTTTTGTAATTATTTAAAAATTTCACTCCATTTTGCCGCACACAATTGTACTAATACAATCCATCTGTTCCTTCTTTAGTTACAATGTAAATATTTTTCATTTGAGTATAAGCATCCAGCATTGACTTGTGTGTCTCTCTGCCAATTCCCGATTTTTTATACCCTCCGAACGGTGCACCTGCCGGCAACTGATTATAGGTATTGATCCACATCCTGCCTGTCCTAACTCCTTTAGCTACTCTTAAAGCAGTGTTAATATTTTGGGAATAGACAGCTCCCCCCAAACCGTATTCAGAACGATTAGCCATTTCAATCACTTCTTCTTCTGTTTTAAATTTAATCACTGTGGCAACCGGACCAAATATCTCTTCTTGTGCAATACACATTGCATTTGATGCATCTGCCAGAAGAGTCGGCGCTAGAAAAGCTCCTTTATCCAGACCATTTTTAGTTACACGGGCTCCGCCCGTAACAAGTCTGGCACCTTCTTTAATTCCAATATCCACATATTTCAGAATACCTTCCAGTTGCCGTTCATTCACCTGTGCACCCATTTGAGTATCTTTTTCCCAAGGCAATCCAACTTTTATCTCTTCAAATTTTATTTTCAGCTCTGCAAGAAAACGATCATAAATCCCTTCCTGAATAAAAATTCTGGAACCTGCACAACAAACCTGACCCTGATTAAATAAAATACCCATCTGTGCGCCTTCCAATGCTCTTTCCCAGTTTGCATCATCAAAAATAATATTTGCTGACTTTCCACCCAGCTCCAGTGTAGCAGGAATTAAACGCTTAGCAGCCGCTTTCGCCACTGTATAACCGACTTCCGTTGAGCCTGTAAATGCCAGCTTGTCAAAGCCTTCATGCTCCAGCATATAGTTTCCTGAGTCAGAGCCTTTACCTGTGATTAAATTCACGACACCTTTAGGAAGAACCTGATCAAAAATTTTGAATAACTCCAGTAAGCTCAGTGAGGTTGCTGAAGAAGGGTGAATAACGACTGTATTTCCAGCTGCCAGTGCAGGAGCCAGCTTCCACGCTCCCATTAGTAACGGAAAATTCCAAGGGATAATCTGACCAACAACACCTATAGGTTCTTTAATAACTAAAGAAAGAGTATCTTTATCAAATTCCTTTAAAGTTCCTTCCTCTGAGCGAATCACACCAGCAAAATAGCGGAAATGATCTGAGCTCAGCGGAACATCGATACTTAACGTTTCTCTGATTGGTTTGCCGTTATCCAAGGTTTCAACCATAGCCAGGCGATCTGCATTTTCATCAATTAAATCAGCAATTTTTAGCAGCATATTACTTCTGGTAACTACGTCAACATCCTTCCAAGTGATAAATGCTTTTTGAGCCGCTTCAACCGCTCTGTCTACATCTTCATGGACTGCATCAATAAATTCTGCCAATGCCTCTCCATTACTTGGATTATAACTGGTCTTTTTCTTATTTCCTGATCCGGCAGTCCATTCTCCATCAATATACAATTGATAACTTGCATCCACAACTCCAAAAAAATCTGTTGAATTACTCAAAAAATTACCGCCTTTCTTTTTATGTTTACGCTTACAATTATAATAGATCAACTTGAAAAGTACAGTAGAATCATCAAAACGAATTATTTCGAAATATATTACGCATTCATCTTGTATATAGGACCTTAAAACAGTAACGAAAAAAACTGACAAAAAGCTCAGAAGCTAAATGACAGTTTCTTAAGTTTGGACAAAATTAATTCTGATAAAGAATTTTTTTCTCAAGCAATGCTTGTTTGATTATCTCCAAATGTTGCTGATCCCTGCAACGGATTGTATGCAAATGAAGTCCGCCAGTCAGTTCTGACAGAAGTGCAGCGCGGCTGTGCTTAAGTGTATTAATAAAACGCTGTACCTCGCTTTCTGAACTGATTCTTAAATTTCCGGTCAGCTCGCCATAGATTGGGTGCTCCACAATAACATCAAGAATCTCGCCGCCCAGCTCTACGATACAGGATAATTCTTCTTCCGTCTGATCCGGCCGATGCTGACAGACAATCTTTGCTGAAAATCCCCGTTCTTCTTTCTCCAACATATATCCTCGTGCAGTTGCGATGATCTCATGTCCTGAAGCACGCAGCAAAGCTACATCTCCTACAATAATTTGACGGCTGACTACGAACTTTCCAGCTAATTTGCTCGCACTGACCGGCTTTTCAGCTTCCTTCAGTACTTCTAAAATCTCTGTCCGTCGTTTTGTCCCCTCCATATTTTCACCTCATTTATTACTTATCTATCTGGTCTTTTTGATATTTTTTGGAAACATCCATGATTCCCTGATAAGTATCTTTTAAGGCCTCTCTGTACGCTTCATTTTTAGCGTAAGAAGCAGCTTTTTCCAGAATTTTTTCTTCTCTTGAAGGATCGAATACTTTTTGACCACGGCTCTTTTTAATCGCTGCAATTTCTGTAACAGCATCCATTCTTTGTTCTAAAAGAGCAATAATTTTTCGGTCAATCAAATCAATTTTTTCTCTTTGGCTGTCTAAATCATCTGATTCTGAAGCAGGTTCATCCTCAACAGACTTGATAAATCTTGCAGGATTTCCTCCAACTACATAGTTATCCGGGACAGATTCCGTTACAACTGAACCTGCAGCAACCACGACATTATCCCCCAAAGTCACGCCTGGAATGATAATCACACCGCCGCCCAGCCAGACATTATCTCCAATTGTAATCGGTTTACCAAACTCCAATCCGCTGTTTCGTTTTACCGGATTTAATGGATGCGAAGCAGTATACAACTGAACATTTGGGCCAAACATGCAGTTATCTCCAATTGTAATTGGACATATATCCAAAAATATACTATTAAAGTTGGCGTAAAAGTTCTTCCCTACATGGATATTGTAGCCATAGTCAAAACTTATCTCGGGTTCGATATGAGCATTGCTCCCTGTAGAACCAAATGACTCTTCTACCAGCTGCCTTCTAATTTGTCGATCTGCTTCATTATTAATCAGCTTCATTTGTTCTCTCGCATGTTTTCGACCTGCCACTAATTCAGGGTCTGAAGCAAAATATAATTCTCCATCGATCATTTTTTGTTTTTCCGTCTTAAAAGTCTCCACTGACCATCATTCCTTCGCAGTAATTTGTTTAAATAGTTCAACAGCATCTGTTTCTATATAATATGCTTGTTTTTGAATTGGAACCGGTTGTTGATTGACAACCATTATTTTCGCTGTGGGTTGAGCATAAAAAATCAAGTCGCAGAAGGGATGAACCTGAAAAGTTGTTCCGACAATTACAATCAATTCAGCTTGTGCCACTGCTTCAACAGCATGCTCTATTATCTGTTCTTCAAATCCCTCTTCATACAAAACAATATCCGGACGAAGCTGTCCACCACAATGATCATGTCGGTCACTATTTAAATATGCGGCAACATCAACCTCCTGACAACATTTTTCGCAGGAACAGCAATATAAGCTTCCATGAAAATCAATTCTGTTTTCACTCCCGGCTCTTTGATGAAGACCGTCAATATTCTGGGAAACTGTCCAGCAGTTTTTCGACTTTTCCAAATCAGCGATCACCTGATGAATAACATTTGGCTTTGCTTTCGGATGATAAAGCTTCTTGACAAAGTGATAAAATTTTTCCGGTTCTTTCAGCAGACAGGTTCGGCTAAGCAAATATTCCGGCCGCTCCAATCCCTGATACACGCCTTTTAACGAGCGATAATCAGGAATTCCTGACGCTGTGGACACTCCTGCTCCCGTTAAGAAAGTGATCGACTGTGCCGCTTCAATCCAGTTTTTTCCATCAGTTATACTTCTTTTTTCCATCATTTTAGTCAACTCCCGCTCTTTACTATTATAGACGATAAAAGAAAAAGAAGGGAATATTTTCCCGTAAAATTTTGTGTTTTATTACTAAGAAAAAGAGAACAGAAATACAGTGCGCCCCTGAGCTAGATTTTTTGGTCTAACTAAAGAGGCGCACTTCAGAAATCCTTACGGTTCTTTCTTATTTGCTTTTAGAAGGCATTTGATGGATGAACTATAGCCTGTCTTTTATTCTTTCGCTTCCTTTTGCTCTATTCTTCTGTATTATACGCATGTTCAACTGTTTCGATTTTTTGAATTCCCAACTTATCAAACAACAATGCTTTATAGGCTATATATGCATTGTATTCCAGTCGTTCCAGCATATCATTTGCTTTATGCAGTGTTTCTTCCAAAACTAAAACACCATGTTTATTCAGCAGCATAACCTTTGACAGTACATCGTCCCCTAAACTTCTTACATGGCTGCTGACAATCTCCGCCAGTTCAGGAGAACAGGCTGGTGCAAAAGGCAGGCAGGGGATCTGTCCAAATTTTTGGGTGGCTTCTGTTAAATTCGGCATATCCATTCCCTGAGAAGCAAAAACCATGGATTCTCTGGCATGACCATGAAGCACACAGCCAACTTTACGATTTTCCCGATAACAGGCCATATGCATATTGATTTCTCTTGTCAGCCGACCATAACCTTCAATAATCGTTTCGTTCATATCCACAACAAGAATTTGATAAGGAGACAAGTCACATAAATAATTCTGAGACATCAATGTCGGCGTCATGATAATATGTTCATCATTCAGGCGTACACTAATGTTTCCTCCTGCCGCGTTTGTTCCATAACGCTGATAAATGTTTCTTGTAATTTTACATAAATCTTCTCTTTCTGCTTGATAAAGCATCAAATTCCTCCTAAATTGTATTTTGACAGACAGTCAATTCTACCTGACTCATCAGCTGTTCTGCTTCAACAGGATCAAAATAAGAACTATCTTCATATTGCACTTTACTGGCTGCACAGGCACTTCCCGTTTTCAACGCCGCTTCAATATCCCAGTCTTTGGAAAAAGCTGCCAGAAAAGCACCCACAAAACAATCCCCTGCTCCAGTGTCGTTTACTTCGTTCACTTTCGGTGCTTTTACCTGATACCTTTTCCCTTCATAGCAGCAAATGCTTCCCAGCTCTCCCTTGGAAGCAATAACGCAGGTGGTTTTCTGTGCCAGTTGATTCAAGGCATAGTCAGCAGAGCCCTCTTCAGACAGGAGCAGCTCAGTCAGCTCAAATTCATTGGGCTTGATAAAATCCACACCTAAATCAACAGCTCTCACCAATGCTTCTCCTGACAAGTCACAGGCAATAAAACAGTTTTTTCCCTTTAAACCTATGATCAGTTTTTCCAAATCAGACAAATTAAAATTCTCCGGCAATGATCCGGCAATCAGCACAACATCTTCAGCAGTCACTTGTTCCTCCAAATAAGCCAACAGCTCGTTTTTTATACTCTCTGGCACTAAAAAGCTGGGTTCTGTCAACATAGTCGTCCCCTGATTATTGGGTTCAATGATAACTATGGATTCTCGTGTCTGCTCATCTGGTATTTTCAAAAACAGATGTGAAATATTCTTCTGTTCCAGTACCTGTTCAAATTTCTCTAAATTCTTTTCTCCGGCAAATCCCAATGCTAGATTAGGGACGCCCAAACGCGACATTGCATAAGAGCCATGGGTTCCCTTTCCCCCAATATCATAAGTAACTTTTGCAGCTCGATTGGTTTTTCTTTTTGACAAATGCTTCTCCAGAAACACCAGACGATCAATAGCCGGATTTAACGTAATTGTATAAATCATAGACTTCCCTCTTTTATTTTAAGCGTATTTAAAATATATTCTAAAAAATACTATGAAAACTTAACAGCAGTACGATTTACACTCGTTTTTCCACTCCTTCCCTCCTATGCCGCAGACCTGTTATCTAAGAGGGGAAGCGAACACTTTACAGTGCGCATCATTGAGCTAAGTTTACTCTCCTGACACGCTTTCTTATTGCGCTTTTTATCTCAGAACGCTCAATGTTAGAGGCTCACTATCAAGGGCATTGGCTATTTAGAGCAGAGTTTTCATAGATTATTTTGAGTTGCCATTTTAAGCTTCTGATGTTTCAAATATTTCACCATCCTCTGCCTGCTGTGCTGCTTTTGCTTCGTCCAGAAGTTCATGGTAATAGAAGAGGAAGCATATCACCCAGACAACAAGGATAATCAGTGGAATAAAGTTTCCTTCCAAAAACTTGAAGACATGGGAGAATGCATACGTAAATACAGGTCCATCAATTGAACTATTGGAGATCATTTTCCCAGCTTCCAGCTGTACAGCACCGGTTGTATTTGCCAAGTCGGTCATAAACGGTGCAAATGCAGTACCAACCCACAGGAAAATCGGCGAGCCAATTGTACACAGAATAATCATCCGCAGCAAATTTCCTCCTGTTACAAGGAAAGCAGGCACTGCCAAAGCTATATTGATAATTCCCGCAAACGGAAGGAGTTCATTTCCCGGTAAAAACATTGAGAAAATCAAGGTGACAGGAACTGAATAAATAACAGCCAGCCAGATTTCATTTGAACCGCCCATAAACGGCCAATCCAATCCGACAAGTAAGGTTCTGCCTTCAAATTTCTTATTCATAAAGTCACTTACTGCCTCTGAAATAGGGGACAATGCGTGCATAAAATACTTTGTGATTACTGGAAACAGCGTTAACGCAGTAGCCGCCTGAATAGCCAGAGTCAGAGTTTCTGCAATTGTGTAGCGGGCAAGGATACCAAAAAGACAGCCTAAAATGAATCCAAGCACATGATTCTCAGCAAAAATCCCGACTTTATCTTTTAATGCTTCTGCATCAAAGTCTCTATTTAGTGCCGGAATTTTCCTCAACAGCTTGTCAATCGGATAAAAAATCGCTGCAAGAAAGACCATTTTATGGGTACAGGTTACGCCGGGAATTCCTGATAATATTTCAATCCTGTGCTGATGTGCATCCGCACACTTCAACTCAAATATAATTTGGATCGCTGCAACTCCGAATGCAAGCGGAATACTCCCGGTAATCCCTACAACAGCAACAGCCGTAAATATTTTCCCCCAAACATTCCAGAGATCGGCATTAAAGGTATTGGTTTTATTGATAACCAGCATAACGACATTGATCCCTATCATTAAAGGAAACATTAAAAATGCATATGGCCAGGACCACGAGATCGTTGACATGGTAGTCCAGCCGCCATCAACAATCGGCAGTGAAATACCAGCTGTATCCAGCATTGCTTCTGCCGCCGGACTTATCGCTCCGGTCATAAAGTTGATCAGCATCGTCATTCCCATGAAAGCAACCCCAAGTGTCAAGCCTGAACTGATGGCATCCTTCACCTTCATTCCTACAATCAGTCCTGCGATAATAATAATAATCGGAACAAAAACAGCTGCACCTAAACTCAATAGATAGTTAACAATATTACTCAGTATCTCCATCATTTTTCCTCCTCATTCTTATGAGTTATTCACTGCAAATATCAATCAGCTTTTGAAGCTCTGCTTCCTGTCCCATCCCTGTTAAAAATGCAATACCATTAATGACAGGAATCGGATACTCTTTTTTTGTTTTTGTAATTGTGATATACGCCACGCTTGAATCCATATAACGATCTACTGATTTCAAATCCACCGCCTCCACATAAGCATCTACTTTCCGTTCTTTTAAAAGACGACTCACTTTACTTGCAACAGTCTGAGATGTTGCCACTCCGCTTCCACATGCTACAATAATTCTTTTCATCTTCTTCCTCCTGATCTGCTGAACAGCTTTTAAGTATAAGCCTTACAGCATTTTTATCTGTCTGATAATTATTTCTTTTTTTGATACTGCCATTTTTTTCTTAAAATAACTCTGAAAATTCCCACCAAATCTGCAACAAATTCCTCCTGTCTCTTTCAGCTGTTGACTCCTGCCGTACACATGCATCTATTTCTGCTGCTATTTTTACCCTGATAATTATTCTGGCTGATCAAAATTCTTTTGAATAACAGCCATGACTTCTTTGCACGTTCTCACCTCTAATAATTGCTGCACAGCTTCATCATTTGATAAAAGATTCATCAGCTTCTGCAAGGCGATCACCTGATCACCGTTTTTCAGAACACCCAGCATAAAGATTAACTTTGCCTGTATTTTCCCTTCAGCAATGCCCATCGGTTCAAATTCAATACTTTTTTGCGGAATAATCACTGCAATAAATGGTTCGTTCAGATTCTCCGGATCAGCATGCGGGATTGCGACTCCAACTGTTGTTGTCTGAATCCCCGTGGGAAACTGTTCTTCTCTCTTTAAAATACTTTGATAATAGTTCTCTTTCACATAGCCTTCTTTGAACATGTAATTGTTAAACCATTTAAACAATGCTGTTCGATCTTCCAGTTCCTGTTCAATAAAAATCAGCTCTTCACTAAATAGTTCTGTCCCCACCATATTTTTCACCTCTTTATGTCTTTTGAATAATACATTTTTTACTTTTATGTGATGGTACTCAGTCCTCGTTCAATCAAAGAAAAGAGGTCTTCGTCCAATCTCACATTACTTAACTCTTTCTGTATCTCCTTTTCCAGAAAGAGCTGATTTATTGTTAAAAGCCACTCCACATGTTGATTTTCAATGGATGGTGCCAATGCAATCACTATTTGCATATTCTCTTGATTCGGCAGCTGTACTTTTTCTTTTATCAAAAGAATCTGATAGTCCGGCTTTATCACGCCATATTCAGGCTTTGCATGCGGGAGATAGCATTCATGGGCAATCATCATATAGGGATAGTCCTGATGGAAAATTTCTTTACATTCGCTAATGTATTCTTTCGTAACAGAATGGCGCTCCTCTAAAGGCTGGAAGACCTCAGTCAATGCCTCATCCAGAGTTGCTGTTTCAATGACTGTGACATGTTTCGGTGTCAAGCGAAAATAATCTTCTTTCACAGCAACTTCCTGTTGATTATTTTGGGTATAAAAGCTTTCGATGCGCATAAACGCATCTTCCTTACAAAATTCTGGAAACAAGTCGCTAAGATAGCCAAACAATTCTTTTGTCTTTTTAGTTACGTCCTGATTAATAGCAAGTTCCACCTGCATTTTGATTTTCTCCCTTGCCTCTCTGTCTAAAACCGGCGGCACTAAAAAAGTCGTAATTTCTGTGTGAATCGGAATGGTTGTAAATATAAAATCAGGATCAAAACCACTCTGAGAAACTTCGTGAATAGCATAAGCTCCAACAAATTCTATTTTTGGAAACAGCAGCCGCAGATTTTCCAGTAAAAGCTTGGAAATAGACATACCGCTGCGGCATAACACCATCGCTTTAAAAACCGGTGCTTCAGTTTCTTCAGCAGTGTGCATCATGGAACTGACCACAATCATTGCAATAAATACAATTTCTTCTTTCGGGAATGCTCTTCCTGTAAGCTGTTCAAATACGGTGACTCCTTCCTTAATCTTTGAATACAGCGGTTTATATTCTTCGATAAAGACATCAGTCAAAGGATTCTTTATATTCATACTCAGCAGACACCGATAGATCGCCGGTCTTAAATGGAGCAGAAGCTTCTCTTTCAATCCTTCTCTGCTGCGAAACTGCATCACGCATTCTTCTTCCAAAAAGACAATAAATTTATCCATCGCCCGTACAAGCTCTTCACTTTCCGACAGGCTCAATTTTCTGTTAATCATTGTTGCTGACAGAATTTGCAGAACCAGGTACAACAAATCATTCTCATTTAAGCCGAAAACATTTCTGAATATATCTGCATACATCGGAAATTCTTTTGTATTCTTGATATCATATTTCTCAAATTTAAAATGCCAGTTACTTGTAAACAATTGTGCCCTTCGAATCAGAAAAGCCAATACCAGCGGCAATTCTTCCATACTTTCCTCTGTGAACGTAAGCTGCGCTTTTTTCTGAAGATGCACCAGTCTTCTTTTTAGCAAAAACACTTCGTATTCCTGAACAAACCCTGTTTCCAGCAAAAAATATTTACCGGAAGGCTGCTTTAATAAATTTTTCAGTATATTAACTAATTCATTTCGAATGATAAATTCAGATCCAAGTAAGGTATATCCCGATTTTCTTGAATATTTCAGGAATATTCCACTTTCCTCCAAGTCTTGCTTCAAGCGTTTAATATCTGCCAATGCAGTATTTTTGCTTACAAGCAGCTGATCCGCCAGTTCCTGAAGATTCAAATCCTCTTCACTTAACAGCAAATTCAAAAAGAGAAGGGCTTTTCGATAATCCGCTTCATAATAAGTAAACAGTATCTGTTTATGCTTTTTAAGATAGCCATAACATTTTTCCCGATCTTTATCTGATAAATAAATCTGCTGATTTTCAATACCAAGTTCGGAATTGAGAGTATGGTTGATCGTCTTTAAATGTTCTATCAAATCCATTTGTGATAAAAGATTTGAAGACAGGAGTTTCTCTATCACTAGGTTGTCTCTTTGCAGAATATCTTGAATCAAGGCCATTTCCAAACTATCCATCATTGTCACCCGCTTTCTAGTTCTATCTTAACTGAATAATTGGTGTATCCTTTCTGTTTTCATCACAAAATGTAACCGCTGTCTTTTTTTAAATTGGGATGTTCTCCTTTTCTTTTTTATTTATTCCTTATAAAATGTGAAACAATTCCCTTTTTTGACTCTAAACTTTTGCTTAGCTGTTTTCTCCTATATTTTCTATCAGAAAAAAGTGTCTCCCACGTTTAACAGACAGTAAAAAAAGGAGGCGAGTTCATAACTCACATTCACCTAATCCTCTGACATAAGCTGATTAAATTCCAAATAATAGCCGTCTAAAAAAAGACCCAACCCATCAATGATACAATGGAGGATTGGAAAAATAATTGCAACAGCTCTGATCTTGTATTTCTTTTCTATTTTTTGACCTTCCGCTTTCAGCTCTCTGTTAAATTCCTGCTTTTCAAAGAAAGAGAGTAGAAAAATCCCTATGGAGATAATTACGACTGCTCCAAACTGAATGCCGTCCATTGTACCTCCCAGTAAAAAGAAAGTCAGCAAAGTTGAAACAGCACCCGAAAAGTTGCTTATGGGAGAAGAGATAGATAATTCGATATAGCGCAAACCAAAATAGCCGATTGCCATTGATAGAATATACATCAAAGAAACCGACAAATAGAGAATTATATTACGTCAATCATAGGCAATCCCCTCATAAATGACATAGTAAAACAATACATGAAGCCCCCTGACCAGACCAACCATTACAGTTGTTTTTGTTGCAGTAAATCAGTCTCTCTGATTATTTCCTTTTTTGTAAAACAAATCTGCTGCTCACCATGCCAAAACTGTTAGCAGTGCAAGTAGAAACCACATGCAGACACCCCATTCCCTTAAACATTTTCATCTTTAATAAGGTAAAGGATAGAGACGGTCAATAAAAATATTGTCGTATCATTATGTTTTCCTATCTAATATTTCGAATTAGCTTTTATAATGATTGTTATTGGTTTAGCAGGGTTGACCTGCTGAAACTATTTCCATTTAACAACAGTTTTTCACCAGCTTTTCATGACAAAAAATCCAGAACATGATAAAATACTACTGAACAAAGTGAGGTGAAATGATGTGGTAGCATTTATTATTTACTGGGCAGCAATCCTGGTATGTATTGCATGGGGTGTATTAAGTCTCGGCTTTTCAGTTTTCTATCTGTCTCGCAAGGAAAATGGAAACCTTTGGGCTTTCGCTTTATTCAATGTACTTGCTGGTATTGTATTAGCAATTGTATTGGTTATTTATAAAACATGGGATTTCGATATCACGACTTATTCAAGTCTGATCTACGCTATTTTAGCAACATATGGTGTAATGACTGTCTTACAGGCGATTCTTGGGAGAGAACCTAAAACACCGGCTAAAGCATAAAAAAACGTAAATAAAAAGTTCAGGGCATGTATGTTGCTGAATGCTGAAAGCTAGATTCAAAATCTGACTTTCAGCATTCACTGCAACGAATGTACTGAACTTTTTTATTATTCAATTCATTATTAATCAATAATACTTGGAGCCCTACTCACCCAATCCGTTATCCTGATTTTGAGTATTCTCGTATTGTGGAATCTCCCTTAGATTTCTGAGACTGATATCCAGATATATCATTACTTTTTCAGTTTAGACAATTGTCCTCCCCGCAATCGATTGCTCATAATTATTCGTAGTATCAAGAAAGAGAAAACGAATCATTTTTTTAGTAAGTGCACTAATTCCAGTTAGGCAAATTTTCTGATAGATAAAAAAGCTATAAAGTAACCCGTCAATTTGTTAAGAAGAAAGCTTTTGTGCTTCTTCTGTTGAACAAGGCTCTTCCCCCCCTTAGTCAATAGCCCTTGTAGAGTAATTAAAATCCTTTCAAGAAAAATCAACGGGCAGGAATCATCACTCCTTTGTTTAAGAAATAATTGCTTTAGAAGGAGCAGAAAGAATAAAAGCTGATGTTATGAGGAATACGAAGCAAGGAAGAAATAATACATTTCTTTTCGTAGGCTTCAGTATAATAATTGTTTCTTTCTATTTTTATGTAGTTTCTAAAAAAAGAAGATACACTTCACCTTTAGCAAGTGGGAAATAAATACCCAACTTGTTAGACATGAAGCATATCTTAAAAGAGTTATTCAGTTACTGTTTATCTATAGAATTTAAATCTTTTTTTATTTGAGTTGTAGAAATTTCAGGTGTTCGTTCTAAATAAATGACTTTAGCATCTGTTTTTTTCTCAATAAAGTCAAACTTTCCAGCCCAATCATCGCCCATGACAAAAGTAGAGACATTGTGTGTAAAAATATCTGAAACCTTTTGTTCCCAACTCTCCTCAGGAATCACCTGATCTACATAGCGGATAGCCTCTAGCAGTTGCTTGCGTTGTTCAAAAGAGAAGTAAGGTTTCTTTTTTTTCTCTTTAATACTAAATTCATCTGTGGAGAGAGCGATAATCAAAAAATCGCCTTTTTCTTTGGCACGTCTTAACAGATTTATATGGCCATAATGAAGCAAGTCAAATGTTCCATAAGTTATTATTTTTTTCATTGAAAACATTCCTTTTGTCCGAAGCAAGAAGGTATTGTGGATTCGTTTATTTTTTTTCTTTTACATTAATCTTATTTGCAGAAATATAACCATATTTAGTGATAAGTCTAGGTGTCCCACCATCTGACCATCCAATACCTAAAACTTCTATTGTAGTGTATTTATAAAGTTTCTTATTTGTTTTACTGTATTTTGAGAACTCAACTGAGTCATAAACAAACAAGCTATGAAGAAGTCGTATTTTTTTTACAGTTGGATCAATGACAAACCTGTCATAATCGTTTCTTACCAGAATTAGATTAGTCAAATTAAGAATTATTCGATGATTATCATTTGTAACAAAATAAGTATTTTCAGTAGAACTATCTATTAGATAACCTTTTACATCAATAATACTTCCAGCAGAATAAATTGATCCATCTTCTTTTTCTATATCTGTTTTTGCAGCTAATTTTAATGGAAATTTGTACTTTGAAGTATCTAAACTCTGCAAAGAAACATCCGTGGAATCATTAGAATAGCTATAATTAGATCTGTAAGAAGAAACAAAGCCAGTTTCTACTTTGAACACAGGATTTCCATTTTGATTAAAGAGTCTTTCAAGTACTTGAAAATATTGGTTAGCTAGGTTGTTTTTTGAAGATGGTTGCGTCAATTCAGGATCATGGTAAATTTGCAGGTCTTTTACTGGTGCAATATAATCACCAGATTTTGCAAAAATAAATGAAGCAGCTATGATTTCATTATCTGATTCATTAAGCTGTTCAATCAAATACTCCATATTATTATTTTTGAGAGCCAATTGTTTTTTTTCGCTTAATTTATAAATAAATTCCGTTATTTTTAAATTCACATTCATATCAATAGTGAAAAAATCTGTCATATTTTCTAAGTAAGTATTTCGGGCCCCCTCATCAGTGATAATCATATTAATTTCATGTAATAGATCTTCTAAACTAAATAATGTTTTGAACATATTTTTTTCATTAAGTTCGTCCAACTCGTTATAAGTGTGCAACTCTCCAGCACGAAATTCTTCATAGTCTGGAATAAATTGTATAACTGGAATTTTACTTTCTACAGCATCAAATAGATAAGAAGAAAAATCTGTAATCATCATTTCATAATCATCTACAGAAATAACTGCCGAAGAAGACAATATACTAACATGCTTATTAGTTAATGCAATATCAGATAAAATATCATTAAATATTGGGTGTAATTTTATATCTAGTTGGAGTGACTGTTTCTTCAAATATTCTTCAATTGCTACAGATTGAGTTAATTCAATTAATGTTGCATAAAATTTTGATTTTTTGAAAGCTTCTATATTAGGAATCCAGCCGCCATTAACATTTTTTCCTATCATAACTGATGATCTCCAAGAAGGAGCGTATAAAAGTTTTCGTTTTTGAACAGATGGGTTAATTCTATATAGTTCATCTTCAACTGTCTTTTTCGATGAAATTGAATTAAAACGCGGCATACCGACAGGTAAGAGCTGTTCAGATGAATAACCATAGATATCAATATAGTTTTTATATTCTTGTTTTGTAGAAGTTACAATACCAAGTATATGTTTATTTTTTTCATTACTCAGAAGTCGGGGCATATTAGCATGCAAAACACCATGTTGTAGATAAACCACATTCAAATTGAATAGTCCTGAAAGTTTATTAACATCTACAATCGGGAAAGGACAAAAAATTTCTACATCCTGAAAAGAAGAGATAATGATTTCTGCATTAATAAAGAGTTCTTTATGCTTATCTGTAGCAAAATAGACGATGTTTCTTTGATCAATTGCTGAAGATAATATTATATTTTCAACTTTTGAACCTCTGTGTAAAACATAGTACCTAGTTATTCCATCATCTAATGATATATCGTGAATAAATTGATAGTATGCATTATCTATAGCTGTACTAGAATCGGAATAGAGCCAAATCTTAGCTGCATTATCAATTGTTTTATAAATAATAGCTTGTGCTAATGTATTATTTTCAAGTTTTTCTAATTTTTGCAAAAAACCAATTTCTAAATAAGGGGAATAACTTGCAGAATGTTTTCTTATATACAATGTAGAATTACTATCAACTAAAGAAAAAATGAAGCCATTTCTTACAACAGTATTTTTCCCAAGCTCATTTGGAAAAAGACGATTATTTAAAACTGAGACTACCTGAGGACAAAATTCTTTATTATCTAAGTAGAAACCTACATTTAAGTTTCCTTCAATTAGATTTTCAAGAGGAATACTTATATTTATTGCAAAAAATTTATGTGTTTTTATTTTATTTCGGTAATAACTGTATGAAGATTCAAAACTACAAATTTCTTTTTCTATATCCCCATTCCTGTAAAAAAATTTGGGGTTCAAGATTGCTCCAAAGTGAAGTTTGAAAAAACCTGAGAGCAGCAATCTATTATTTTTTATATCTAAATCAGTCCAAAAGTATTCCACTTTTTTGTCAATTCTAACTAGTTCATTCTTTTGATAATATTCAATACTATTTTCTCTGCATTTGTAGTCAATTGAAATTCCCTTAAGCTCAGCAATCATGTCCATAAAAAAGGAATCCCAATTTTTTGAATTTTTGAGTCCTTCTAAAATTATTTCAGAATTAATATAGGCTAATATTTTTTTAAACTCATCCAGCCATGCAGCATATTCAAAGTGATTTAAATGTTTAGGGAGTAATTTTGTTCCTAACCAACGCCAGCCATACTCATTTAATAAAACTCCTTGAACATATTTGGGGATTGTATTATCCATTCTTTTAGTAGCTTTAATCAATGTTTTTGACCATGTCAATAAAATATCTGAAGCCTGTACAGGATTTGCATATTTATCGACTGTAGAAAAACCAGATTTTAAGTAATCATAAGTAAGCCCTTCTTTTACATAGCCAATACAATTTTTTCTTATAATATATTGGGTTACAAATAAAGAATCTTCAGCATACGGTAATTCTTCATCAAAATAGATTTTTTCGTCTTCGGGAAGATTTTTAATTACTACGTTTAAGCGAGCCTGTGATATGTGATAATTCAAATCTGTTGGGTAAAGTCCAGATCCATTTTTATATAATGTATTTTTGACAGAATCATTTATTTTTCTGTAAATAAATTTTTGGTTCGAATTCCTTACAAGTTTATATTCTTTGTAATCTTTAGGAAAACCATATTTTGCAAATACTTCAATAGGATATTCATATAAATATCTTTCAGGATAAGCAACTATATCAGTTTCTTTTCCTGTATCAGATTCAAGAAAATCAATAATCGGTTCAAAATGATTATTTGAGTATGTATCATCAGCATCTAAAAATGTAATGAACTTTCCAGTAGCTACTTTAAGCCCTAAATTTCTGGCTTTTGATACACCATTATGATATCCATCTAATATAATTATATTTGTATCCAATCTGTTTTTCCATGCATTGATAATTTCTCTAGAATTATCTGTAGAGCCATCATCAATAATAACAATCTCCAATTCTTCAATTGAAAGATTTTGATTATTATAAATGGATATTAAAGCATCTTCTATCGTATCTTCAGCATTGTACACAGGTATAATAACAGAGATCAACATTTTTATTTAGCACCTTTCTGCATAAATTGTATTTTTCTTAACACCTAGTGCTCCAACCAAATTATAAATGATATTCAATGGTAGAATATTTTAACTTGTATGATTCAATGACAAGAACAAGTATCTGCTAATTAATAGGAGAAAATGAGGTTGTGACAAAGCTTCTCCATGCGACGAGTAACCGCAGGAGCAGAAGTGTTCTGTCTCAAGAACCAGATAGGTATCATGCATCATCTACTCTGACAAGTCAATCGTAGTGATTTATATCAATAAGTCGGAATATACGAAAATTGTCAAGAAACACTAGTTATAAAATGAATAGCTGTGAATTGATACCTCCCTGGAGCTACTCATATTTTCAGTATCATTCAACTTATTTCCAGAACTGCTGTCTCTACGAGTCTAACGATTCTCGAGACAAAACATTACGCTGTATCCGTTTGTCTGCATCTACGGTTCTCACTACACTTCGTTTCGATCTCATCAATTTCTAAATGGCAGAGCCGCTAAGAATTGAAGGACTTCGTTCCGATCCTCGAAGCATGGAGGGGCTTTGCTCCTACGCTTCTTCGAATGCTCGTCGCATGTCTGGGGGGCAGGTATGAACTTGCTCCTACGGTTTCTTCGAATGCTCGTCGTATGTCTGAGGGGCAGGTATGAACTTGCTCCTACGGTTTCTTCGAATGCTCGTCGCATGTCTGGGGGCAGGTATGAACTTGCTCCTACGGTTTCTTCGAATGCTCGTCGCATGTCTGGGGGGCAGGTATGAACTTGCTCCTACGGTTTCTTCGAATGCTCGTCGTATATCTGGGGGGCAGGTATGAACTTGCTCCTACGGTTTCTTCGAATGCTCGAATCATACAAAGACTGAAACACTGTTTATTCGATTTTAGGGATCTCAGACATACTTTTGTCACAGTCCCACTCCCGTACTGGCTATACGTTTCTTGGATTAGAAGCATAACTATATTTTTAATTCGGTCAACGGTCAACACACTAATCTTTATTAAGGTATTACACTATCTTAATAAATCTCTTATAGTGTTTAGCTTTTTAGTCAATTCAGTATTTTTATGTTTTTCCACAGCTATTTCTTTTGTCTTTTTCTCTTTATACCAGTCTAATCCAAAACTTAAGCGATTTATTTTTTCACTATCAGAAACACTAATTATTGGTTTTACAGGTTTTTCATAATTAATTTTGGCTAATACTTCATCTATAGGAGCAAATTTTCTGTTTCGATCTTTAGAAAAAATTGTTTCTATACCATTAGTATTTAAAAAATCAAGATAATGATCAAAATTATGTTCCTGTTGTCTTTCAGGGGACTTGAAATCTGTTTCTTCTACATATTGGCTAAGTGGTTTATCATAGTCTATTAAATGAAGAGGTATAGAAGGTAGCTTATGATATGAAACAAGTTCTCTGACTCTGGCATCACTTGCAATAGTTAGGCTTGGTGTACCGTTAATTGTTGCTGTAATGTTTCCATGTAATCTACTCCCAACACTAAAGTCTACTGTTTTCATATAATCAAACCAACTTTTGGCATTTAAGAAAAATTTTACTTTTCCTTCTTTATAAAAATCACTTTCAATTGAATAAGGGTAACTATCTGCGGTATGTGCAATCGAAGGACCACCTAAATAGCCAGTTACCATTTCACTCCAGACTTGAGGAATAAAAAAATGATCAGGAAATTGTTTGCTTATACTGACAAGATAGTCCATTAGGTCTTGTGACATACCTTGGGTTCCATTTAATGATATTCTTGAATTTTCTTGCAAATTAATTTCTCTAAGAGTTAGATTTCTACCAAAAGTATAAAGTGAAGGACACCCAATGACTGAAAAATCTTTTTCTGGTGTATAGCCTAATTTGGTGAGATATTCTGCAGTAATTTCACCACGTAAACCAATCATTGAAGATTTTTCCAGTGCCGCATTGATGAATGCTTTAGTATCATCATCAAATACAAATTTTTCCTGTAGATTAGGCTCATAGGAAGCGCGCATTCCAATTCCTAGTATACAAATAGGAATCTTTAAACGCTTAAAAAGTTCGGTATACAATTTCAAATATTTTCTGAAATCAGGTCTGAATGCATCTGCAAAAGGAAGAACATAGAGATCAAAATTTTCATTAATCCAATCAGCTCTGTTAGGATCCATAATTAATCCATCTGGAGTTAAAGTATTTACTTCATCATATAATAGTCTATATACAGAATATTGATAAACTAAATTTCCAACATTTACTCCAAAGCGATCTTTTTTTAATAATTCTTCTGCTGTATAATTTTCTAATGGTGTCATTGCTGATCTAATTAAAATGCGCATAGTTTTTCTCCTTAAATTGCTGTTTTTAATAAATATTTATTGATTATTGTATTTCTATCAAATAATCAATAATCCGTTCTGATGATCGACCATCCAAGTAATCAAAGCTATATTCGATAAATTTTTCAATTTTTGGTATATCAGCCTTAATTTGCTCATCAAGTAAATGAATTAATTCATCAGAAGAATAAGCTACTGGGCCAGGTACAAATTGTTTAAAATCAAAATAAAAGCCTCTTTTCTCAATATATTCATCCAAATCAGGAGTGAAAAATATAATCTTCTTCTTTAATAAAGCATATTCAAAAATAACTGAAGAATAGTCAGTAACTAGAACATCTGTAATGATTAACAAATCATTTATTTCTCTAAATTCAGAGACATCAAAGAAAAAATCCTTATATTTATCAGAGATTGTATATTCCTTTATAAAAGGATGAAATTTTATAAGACAAATATAGTTTGAATTGGCATACGTTTCATATAGCTTTTCGTAGTCAAGCCAGTCATTAGGATAGTAAGCTGATAATTGTCCGTTTCCTCGAAAAGTTGGTGCAAATAGTATTATTTTTTTATTGATTATAAAAGGAAGCTTCGTCTTTAAATATGTTTCAATTTTTGACATTTTTTTTAAGTCAAAAAATAAATCTGTACGAGGTATACCTAAAGGCAGGATGGTAGATGAAGAAACGCCAAACCCTTCCGCATACTGTTCTATAACATTTGAAGAACTGACAAAAACTTTAGTATAATTTTTATGGTTTTTTGATTTTGGAGAAGGTCCACCTGGGAGACCCATTCGACTATAACCAAATTTTTTAAAAGCACCTGCAGCATGCCAAACTTGTATTAGATCTGTTTCTTTCCTTATTTTCAGTTGATAGATCAATGGAAAAAAATCATCAATAAGTATGTATCGGCTTCTGGCCAATGACCATGCGAATTTAATAAGATAAAAAAGAGTTTTCTTGTCATTTATTGATGATTTTAAAAAAAAGACACTTGAAAACTGTTTATTTCTTCGATTAATTTCTGTATATAAGTACTCCAAATTTCCCGATAAAGTGGCTCGACTATCTGAGGCAAAGGTTATTCTTTTTTTATTGATGGGAATAATAGAAAAGCACATATATAATATTTTGAAACTAAATGTTTTTGCCTTTCTAAATAGTTTCAATAATTTCATCTTTTTATCCTCATTTCCGGTTTGAAAAGTTTAATACTGTAAAAATGATATTTAATTAGAGATTCGTTAACTAGAAAAGATAAGTAAATATCATTTTAGTAGTGAAAGAGGGAATTAATTTAATCTTTTTGACAATACCCTTTTATAGCTGTTACTTATTATTTCCAAATGAGTATAGTTCTCATCAACTTCCTCAAAAATGATTTCTGGATATTCGTGAGACAACTGTAGTAACTTTTTATAATCATAATCTGATTTTCCTGTAACAATCATAATTTTTTCAGGGAAATCAGGTTTTATTTGTTCTCTTTGTTGAATCTGTTTAAATAGAGCAGAATCATTATTTGAAAGCTCAGCTTTTAGTGTTGGTACTTTTAATATATCAATGTAATGAGCAATGTCCAGAATTGGTGCAATAAGGGTTAAACTAGTAAGTTGTTTCATATCTTTTCCAACATGGTAGGCACCATATCCACCTTTTGAAGTTCCAACAAAATGGATTTCTTCGTAATTATTCCCGAGATTTACAATGAAATTTTGAATATTAGAGACAATCATTGAACCAAAATTAGTCATATACCACCCATGAATATAGTTGAAATCATCTTCAAGATAGACAAAATCATAGTTAGGATTATTTAATGAGTATTTAAAAAACTGATATTTATCATGTTGAAATAATTCATTCATTGTCTTATGGGTTATTTTATTTTCTTGTCTGTGGATTTCAGCCAGACTTGCTCTTTTTCCTTGAAAAAAAATCATTAGTTTTTTTCCATTATTATTTTTGTAACCATATTTAATCTTTATTTGTCCATCCACGTAAACACGTTGCTTAATTTTCTGCATTTCTTTACTCTTTTGTTTTCTTAAATTGGAAGCATCAAAAGATAAGAAATCTAACAGCTTTTTCATTCGTTCTATTTTGTCAAATGTAGAAATTTGGATAGGATCAATATGCTTAAAATCATTTATAATCATTATATTATTTGAATAGAAATCAGAAGAAGATTGAGCAGATTTATCTATAACTGCATCAAGCAAATTAAAGGTTATAAATCTGTTGAACAACATTTTCTGCCAGGTATTTTTAAGTATTTTATCTAAATTTTCTGAGATAATAATGTTGGGGTACTCGACATTAACAGATCCATTATCCAAAAGTGCCTGATACATCTCGGTAGGTGTCCTATATATATTTTGCATTCTCATACCATCCTAAATTTCAGTAGTTGCTTTTTCTATCAAACATATTTTTAAGATAATTTCATTAATAGTTTCAACAGCTTTGCTATTGTTGGTAACATGTTCATCTACTGCCAAGTGCTTTGTTTTTTCACTCAAGGTTCCTTTTTTCATTTTTATACAAAAATTTTGTATATCTGATAGTTCAATAGCTTGAAAAAAGTCGTATTTAACAAAAAAATTTTTGTTAAAAAAACCAACATTCTGTTCATATTCTTCTAGATCGGGAGTCCAAATCAAGATGGGCCGTTCTGTAATACTGTAATCAATCATCAAAGAAGAGTAATCGGTTATCAATAAATCACTGGATAAGAGCTCCTCATATAGCTGATCTGGACGGACAATATAATCATCGCTAACTCCCTTTGATTGAACGTAAGGATGAACAGATAACTTTAGTTCAAAACCAGGCATCTCTTCCTCAAATAATTTGATTAGTGTTTGAATCAAATGAAGAGAATAGTCCTCATTACCTTTTCTATATGTAGGTGCATAAAAAATTTTAATTTTTTCTGAAATTTGGTAGGGGAACTCTTCATAAATTTTTTTCGCTAGTTCTAGTTGTATTGCACCTGTGGCCATTGTCTGTTCGATGGAAACTCCTAAAGCTTCTGCATAAGCTTTACGATCTTTCTCTGAATTGACGCATACTAAATCATAATTTTTATGTGGAATAAAATTTTTTTTGTTTTGCAAACTGTTACCAAAATGCTTAATGGTTCCTGCTGCATGCCAGATCTGAATAACTTGATTTTTTTTCTGTTTATATATTAAGGCGTTTACTGGAAAGAAATGATCATCAAGAATAATTATTTCGCTTTCTGCAATTAGCTTTGTAGCTTTGAAACAATTTTTTAAATAACTTGATTTCGTTCCTTTCCGGTTAAACATGAGTTGTTTGAATGAAAAAATGCCATAAGCTTGTAAAGAAAGTCCGTCTTTTAATGCTTGCATAGAGGGAGACATTTCTTCACTACGTGAACTGCAAAATAGAATAGAATTTTTTTTAAAAGGTATAACGAAACTCCAAAATAGGTATAAAACAGAAAATATAAGCTTCAGTACATTTATCTTTAAATAAGCTAGATATTCCATTTCATCACGGCTTTTCCCCAAGTATTTTGCAGTTCGCACTCAAAGAAATGATGAATCTCAGAAATCGTTGAGATATCTTGAACGATACCGATTAGTCCTTCCAAGCGTTTTCTTGCATGCTCATGTTCATGTAAAAATTGAACAGTTTTCTCAAAATCTTCTCTACCACTACGGCTGCTTCCAACCATTGTCAAGCCTTTTTCTAAAACCATTCGAGTATTAATTTCTATCAGACGTTCAGAAACCCCCATAACAGCAATAGTTCCTTCCGGTTTTATGTGATCTATAATCTGATTGATAGCATCTTGACTGCCCATACCGCCAACGCATTCTACGGCTTGAGAAATCATTAAATCTAAAGGAATCTCATCAATTAAATAGATTTCATGAGCAAAAGAAAAATATTGAAGCTTTTCAGGATTTTTACCAAATACTATGATCTTAGATTTCGGAAAGAACCGCTTTAATAACAGACTGGTAATAAATCCTAAATTACCATCTCCCCATACACCAAAAGATTCTATATCGCTATTCATTCTTTTTTGCATTCTTGATATTGAGTGAATTGCGACAGAAATCAATTCTGTATAGGCAGCTACCTCAGAAGGTAGTGAATCTGGTACAGTTACCAATCGGTTGGGTGTTGTAAAAACATATTCTTGCATTAATCCATCAAAACCGCTGGAGCGAAAACGTGAACTTGGTAAATAGTTCTCTTTAATGTGTTCAGAGCTTTCTGTAGGTGTATTCGGAACTAACACTACACGTTGCCCTCGTTTAAATGTTCCTGTTTTATCCAAAACAATTTCACCGATACCCTCGTGAATTAGCGCCATTGGTAATTTCTTCTTTAATACCTCTTTATCCCTTGAACCAGTATAGTAACGCTGATCTGCATGACAGATAGAAAGGTAGGTAGGTCTGACAATAGTTGTTCTATTTGAAATCTTCTCTTCTATGGAAAATTGTTCAAATTGTCTTGGACCTGTCAGACGAATCACTTGATTAATCATTTTCTCTCTCCTCAAGTAAAGCGTTAGCGATTTTTAAATCATAGGGTGCAGTAATTTTAATGTTGAATAATTCTCCATCCACCATTTTGACCTTTTCACCAGCTAATAAACAAATCTTACAGGAATCACTGAGAATATTTTTCTGTTCCTCCGTCAATAAACTATAGGATCTTTTTAGTACCTTGATATTAAACGTTTGGGGTGTTTGCCCTTGATACATCTCATCTCTGTTTGGAATATCAGAAATAATGTCTTGTCTCACTTGGACAATAGTATCAAATGCTGGAATTCCTGTATCAACAGCAGTGTAGTTCTCTGTTGCTGCTAAATTATCACTAATAATTCTCTTCGTAATAAATGGACGAACTGCATCGTGAATCAGTAGTACGTCTTTGTCTGTAATGGTATATTCTGTTTCAATATATTCTATGGCCTTATTTAAGGTATCATTTCGTTCTTCCCCACCTTCAATAACCACAATTCGTGGATCATCAGAGCCAATATACTTTTTGATTAAATCTTGAGTGTATTGAATCCAACTTTCTGAACAAGAAATAATGATTTTTTCAAAATCAGGGTTTAGTATAAACTTCTCTAAAGTATGAATAATAATTGGCTTATCTCCAAGTAATAAAAACTGCTTTGGCATTGTCGTATTCCCCATTCGTTTTCCACTGCCAGCAGCCATGATTTGTGCAAAGTACATAGTTTTTCCTCCAAGCATGATAATTAAATATAATCGACAAACTTTGCTCTGAATTTCAGATGTAGATGGGAGCCGATAATCAGTAGAATCAGAGCTGTCAACCAAAAGATCAGGGTATAATTTCCTTTTTCCCAGAACCAGCTTCTAGATAAAAAACTGTCTCGAAACCCTTCAATGATATAGTAAAAGGGATTCAATTTAAGTATATTGATCAATCCAACAGGTAAATTTCGATTTTCTATGTTCCAAATAGGACCTGAAACATAGAAGAGAACTCGGAAAATAGATTGCAACATAATATGATAATCACGTACTAAAGTAGTCAGTGTGGCATTCAAGATACTGAACGAAAAAATAAAAATAATCATTGCTGCAAAATAGTACAGGCTTTGCAACCAATAAAGTGTAGGATAGACACTTGCGCTAATCAAAACAATCAGTGTAATAAAGAACATCCAAAAAAAGTTCATTAAATTACTGACAATTGAAATGGAAGGAAGAGCACTTACCGGGAATTTCATTTTTGCCACTAAGCCAACATTCTTATAAATACTATTTGAAGCACCTATAATCGCGCTGTTGATAAAAAACCAAGTGCTGATTCCAATCATCATCCAAACAATAAAAGGAACGCCTTCAATTTCTCTACCTCCGTTAACCCCAAGTCCAAAAATCATATAGTAAATTCCAATTTGAATCATAGGATTTAAAATCTGCCACATTAATCCTAGATAATGACTTTGATAAGTCGCCTTTTCTTCATATTTAGACATCCGGAAAATAATACCCAGATTATTTAGTTGTTCTTTGATAATAATGAATACTTCTTTCATAATCTGCTCCTTTTATTCTCCTTGCGGGATAACCAGTATCTGTCCCACATTGATGTCGGTTGATTCTAAGTTGTTTGTCAGAATCAATGCATCAACTGTTGTTTGATGCTGGAAGGCAATATCCTCTAGTGTATCACCTTCTACAACCATATAATTGCCGTTTTCATCTACTGAGGTGCTACTTTCCGAAGTCTCAGGTTCAATTGAAGTACTTAGAACAGGCTCCACAGCTGGCAATGTTGAATCATATGTCACTATAGAGGCATGGGTTGAGGGGACTGTTGAATCGGCACTTCTTGATGAAGTCGATGTCTTCCTACTTTTTTTAGGTTCTTCCAGCTGTGTAAACATCGATTTAAACGGCTGATTAACCACACTGGAAATTGCTCGTCCACTAAAACTAACCATACTTAAAAACAGAGTCATCACCATCAGAAAAGCTAAGAAAACTCTTGTGCTGGCGGACATATTACGTCCTACTTGTATTGGTTCAGTATCTTTATTAATTTCTTTGATTTCAACTCGTGACATTTGGTTATCTTCAATTTTATTAATTTCCTCTCGGCGAAATCGTTTCAAACTGAACGTTTTCTGAGTAGATACCTGTTCTTCTTTGTAGTCGCTTTGTTCTTTCTTCGTTAAACCCTTGAACCATGTATTAAATTTTTTATATTCGGCAATCACTTCTTTGGTAGGGCCAAACATTTTTAACTGCCCATAGTGCATCCAAATCGTCTTTTCACACAGTTTTTCCACTTGACCTAATGAATGGCTGACAAAGAAAATTGTTTTGCCTTGTTCCTTGAATTCCATCATTTTGTGCAAGCATTTCTGATAAAAGGTGTCATCACCGACTGCTAATGCTTCATCAATGATTAATATATCTGGATTCTGATGTACAGCTATCGCAAACCCTAACCGGCTTTTCATCCCACTGGAATAACTTTTTACCGGCTGGTTAATAAAGTCTCCTAATTCAGAGAAATCAATAATTTCTGAAGTGATTGCTTCGATTTCTTTATTGGTCATTCCCAACATCAGACACTTTAGCCGGATATTTTCCATTCCCGTAAGTGGTCCTTTTAGTCCAGCACCAATGGAAATGATGGAGGTTTCTCCATTGATTTCCAAACTACCGGAAGTAGGAGGGATAATTCCGCTTAAGATATTGGATAATGTTGATTTCCCTGAACCATTAATCCCAATAATTCCGATAGTTTCTCCATCCTGAACTTCAAAAGAAACGCCTTTCAACGCCCAAAACTTTGGAATATTTTTTCTTTTAATTGAAAAGAGACTTTTTAGTTTATCTGATTTTTTCTTGAGCAGATCGTATTCTTTTGTGATGTATTGTGCTTTTACTTTATACGTCAATAGACTTCCCTCGTTTTATAGTAGTATTAGGGTATAGACATACATAGTACCCAAACTAGTTATTTTCTATTTTTTGTTCGTAGTACCTTCCAGACATACTGTGGAATCTGAATCAGCCGGTCATAACGATGGAACTTAATCGATCGGTACAGCCATTCAATGTTGTGATCCAGAAAGAATTTCGGTGCTCTCGGTACTGCTCCTGACAGCACATCAAAGGTCCCGCCCACATTCAAAAAGACTTTGGCATTCAATTCCTCTACATGCCGTTCCAGAAAAATCTCTTGCTTGGGTGATCCCAGCGCCACAAACAGAAAGTCCGGTGCCGCTTCATTGATAATCTCCACAATATTTGGTTCCTCTTTACTGGTAAAGCCATGCAAGTGATCGGCAATCACCAAATTCGGATATTGCTTTTGAATGTTTTCCGCTGCCTGTGCCACGATCTCTTTCTTCGCCCCATAAAGAAAAATCCGTTTCCTGTATTCATTGGCATATGTCAAACAGTTGTCCATCACATCAATGCCGGTGATCCGTTCGGTAATTTCCCCGCCGGTTACCTTGGACATCTTGACAATACCAATCCCATCGGCGATCCGATGGGTTGCCCGATGGATGTATTGAAAGACCTCCGGCTGCTCATACGCCTGTAAAGTAATCTGTGGATTCACGCTCGTAATGATCATTTTTTTATTTGAAGCCAGATAGTCCGGAATGTCTTCCAGAATCTTTTCGTGGGTTAACACATCTACCGGCAGTCCCCCTATGTATTCTGTTTTCATTTTATTCTCCCCAATCCGGCATCAACCAACGCCAACACTCGTTTTCCTGCTTCGCCATCGTTATATTGATTCCACTGTTCTCCCCATTGAACAGCTCGTTCTTCAAAAGAACTGAATTCGTTTTTGTTCAATACCTCGGTCAATTCTTCTGTTGTCTTCGTTACGGGTCCCGGTGCATAATCCAAAAATTCTTTCTGAATACCGGGCATTGCTTTATAAATTTCTAGATCTGGTACAAAAAAAATAACTTTGCCGTTCGTTCTGCTCACCATAAATTCGAACAGACTGGCGGAATAATCGGTAACCAGAATCTCTGTCTGTGGAAACAACTGTTCTAAAGATTCTTTTGTCAGCGCAACATTATTCGGCAGTACCAGCTTATCAATGCTTACAGCAGGATGCAGCTTTAACAGAAAGCTTTGTTCAGAAAGCTGTGAAAATGCTTGAATTGCGCTTTCAATGACTGCCATCATAGCTGCTGAATTCTCGCGGTAGGTGGGTGCATAGAGTATGGAGCTGCCGTGTTGTGTCGCAATGCTTTGCTTGACAAGCAAGTCTGCCTTGGGAAAGCCCAGATAACGAAGGACTTCCGGTGCTGCTTTCCAGCTGTTCACAAAGACCTGGCCCATGGCCTCTGAGCTGACCACAATATCTGTAAAAGCATCGTAGACTTTCTGGAACCGGCGCTGATCAGAAGTGCTGCGGTTTAGGGTGGCGGAATCCTCCCAACCAAAAGTTTTAACAGCACCGATCGCATGCCAAAGCTGGATGATTCGCCGGTTTTTGTTTGGTTTCAAGATAGCCAGCTCTGGAAAATAGTTATCTGCCATAACCACTTGAGCTTGCTTTAAATAGGAAATTCCATTATGAACCAGCAACTGTTTTTGGCTGTAGGGTAGAATAGTGACCCCTTTTTCAGCTAATTTCTTAGCATATAATTGATTGTTTTCAGTGAAGAATAACAAAAAATCAGTTGAATACTTTTCAGCTAGTCGTTGAATAACTTCTCCATCATTGCTCGAAAAGCTCATCAAATATACGATTGTAACTTGCTTTTTTACTGTTTTTGGCAATAGACGTAAGAACAATAAATAGAAAACCTTTAGGTACTTCACAATATTCACACTTTCTGAAATTTATTAAAGAAATTGTGGTAGGCAAACAACTAGTCTCTCTAAATTGTCTTTCCTACAAATATTAATTGAAGATCAGCACTTTAAATTACGTACCATAAATAATAATTTCCCAGAAGAAAAAATATTTTATGTATTATGAAGTATTATTAATATAGAATGCTAACGATGCTTCTAACTCTCTCCCGCTAAACTCAACCATTATGAACTATAGCAACTGATGTCATATAAATAAAAAAATGTGGTTAATATGCTTGAAAAATTTCATGTTTTGCGTAAAAACATGAAATTTTCTAGTATGTATTTCTTCCATTTTTTCACTTACTAACCCATTTTTTGTACACAACAATTAAATTCTACACATATTACTATTAAAAATCAATAACACATAGGACGAATTTGCTCTTTTTATCTTTCAATTTGATTAAAAGATTGGGAAAAACCTTCTATAATTCTATAAATAAAAGTTTGAGAGTAATTTTCTTGTTTTTTTCCACCGTCAAATTCGCCGTCAAAGAAAGGATTGAATACTCTTTATGGCTAAAGGAGAAAATATTTACAAAAGAAAGGATGGACGTTGGGAAGGTCGGTATCCTAAGGGGCGAAAAGAAAATGGTTCTTTATACTATGGCTATATTTATGGTGATACCTATCGTTCAGTCAAAGAAAGACTTTTTGAAAGAAAGACCTATTATTACCTAGAACAGTCATCAAAAGTACGGCCCTATACTGGCACATTTACTGATTGGGGAAATTTTTGGTTAAGAGAAATAAAAGGAAAACTTATCAAAGTAAGTACCTATACAAGTTATCAAAATAAGTTTCATGTTCATCTTTTCCCATTATTAGGTAAGTATAAATTGGAAAAAATTACCATCTATCATATTTCTGATTTGATCGGTCATTTAACTAAACGATTAGCTTCCAGTTCTGTTCAATTAATCTTTCATCTATTAAAAGATTGTCTGGAAACAGCAAAACAAAAAAAATACATCGCTGTTAATCCTTGTGATAATGTTATATTGCCTGCTATACAAAATAAAAAAGTAGAAGCTTTCTCTATGGAAATACAGAAACAAATGATTCAAATCAGTCAAAAAGAAACTAAATATTTACCCGTGTTATTAGCCTTAGAATCGGGTCTTCGAATTGGTGAGATTTGTGGATTAAAATGGGCAGACATTGATTTTACTTCGTCAGTCCTTCATGTTCGAAGAACCGTCCAGCGAGTTTCAAGCCAAGATAAACACAAAAAAACCGAACTTATAGAAGGAACACCGAAAACGACTAAAGGATTCCGCACAATTCCTTTGACCTGTACATTAAGAAATACGTTATTAGATATAAAAAAAAGGAACTCTTCGTTTTCTGAATATGTGGTCACAACAGGAAAAAACAAACAGGTTGAACCACGTACAATCAATTACAGATTTGTTCAGTTGAAAAGACAGCTGGGGATTGAGCAAGGAACCTTCCATGCTTTACGCCATAGCTTCGCTACACGCTGCATTACTTTAGGAGGGAATGTTGCTGCTGTCAGTGCAATGCTTGGACATTCATCCATCAAGATGACACTAGACACATACACCAGCAGTTTTCTAGAAGATCAACGCAGTATTGTTGAAAAATTTACGTTCAAATAGGAAAAGCCCTATAAAGACTTAATCTCTATCCTATTCTGAGCCGTCAGTTTCGCCGTCATAAGTGAATTTGATGACTATTTTTATTGGGAATTTGCGGGTTATTCCTATTTTTACGCAAAATATGAAATTTCCACATGTAATTATTTTAACCTCTGTCAGTCTCTGCGCCGTCAGTTTCGCCGTCAAAAGCGAAATTGATGGCTATTTTTATTGGGAATTTGCGAGTTATTCCTATTTTTACGCAAAACATGAAATTTTTAACCATACCCAAACCTGCTACCAGCTTTAATAAATTCTCTTTTTTAGAAGGCTATTTCTAAAAATAAATCAAAGTAGTGATTATTGAATTTTAACTCTTTTTTTTAATGTATGAAAGATTCTTGCTTTACTCGTCCAGATAGTAAAAAAGACACACAAGGATAATCAGAATAATACCTAATTTATCCGAAATTTTATTAACTGTTCAAGATACTACCCAAATAAGAAATGATCTCGGAAAAGAGCTTGTTATGAACTATTTAAAATCTTTCTATCTATTTTTAATATACTGGCTTCCTCTATCGAAAAAAAAGCAAGTTACAATTGTATATTTGATGAGCTTTTCGAGTAATGATGGAGAAGTTATTAAACGACTAGCTGAAAAGTATTCGACTGATTTTTTGTTATTCTTCACTGAAAACAATCGATTATATGCCGAGAAATTAGCTGAAAAAGGGGTCACTATTCTACCCTACAGCCAAAAACAGTTGCTGGTTCATAATGGAATTTCCTATTTAAAGCAAGCTCAAGTGGTTGTGGCAGATAACTATTTTCCAGAGCTGGCTATCTTGAAACCAAACAAAAATCGGCGAATCATCCAGCTTTGGCATGCGATCGGTGCTGTTAAAACTTTTGGTTGGGAGGATTCCGCCACCCTAAACCGCAGCACTTCTGATCAGCGCCGGTTCCAGAAAGTCTACGATGCTTTTACAGATATTGTGGTCAGCTCAGAGGCCATGGGCCAGGTCTTTGTGAACAGCTGGAAAGCAGCACCGGAAGTCCTTCGTTATCTGGGCTTTCCCAAGGCAGACTTGCTTGTCAAGCAAAGCATTGCGACACAACACGGCAGCTCCATACTCTATGCACCCACCTACCGCGAGAATTCAGCAGCTATGATGGCAGTCATTGAAAGCGCAATTCAAGCATTTTCACAGCTTTCTGAACAAAGCTTTCTGTTAAAGCTGCATCCTGCTGTAAGCATTGATAAGCTGGTACTGCCGAATAATGTTGCGCTGACAAAAGAATCTTTAGAACAGTTGTTTCCACAGACAGAGATTCTGGTTACCGATTATTCTGCCAGTCTGTTCGAATTTATGGTGAACAGAACGAACGGCAAAGTTATTTTTTTTGTACCAGATCTAGAAATTTATAAAGCAATGCCCGGTATTCAGAAAGAATTTTTGGATTATGCACCGGGACCCGTAACGAAGACAACAGAAGAATTGACCGAGGTATTGAACAAAAACGAATTCAGTTCTTTTGAAGAACGAGCTGTTCAATGGGAAGAACAGTGGAATCAATATAACGATGGCAAAGCAGGAAAACGAGTGTTGGCGTTGGTTGATGCCGGATTGGGGAGAATAAAATGAAAACAGAATACATAGGGGGACTGCCGGTAGATGTGTTAACCCACGAAAAGATTCTGGAAGACATTCCGGACTATCTGGCTTCAAATAAAAAAATGATCATTACGAGCGTGAATCCACAGATTACTTTACAGGCGTATGAACAGCCGGAGGTCTTTCAATACATCCATCGGGCAACCCATCGGATCGCCGATGGGATTGGTATTGTCAAGATGTCCAAGGTAACCGGCGGGGAAATTACCGAACGGATCACCGGCATTGATGTGATGGACAACTGTTTGACATATGCCAATGAATACAGGAAACGGATTTTTCTTTATGGGGCGAAGAAAGAGATCGTGGCACAGGCAGCGGAAAACATTCAAAAGCAATATCCGAATTTGGTGATTGCCGATCACTTGCATGGCTTTACCAGTAAAGAGGAACCAAATATTGTGGAGATTATCAATGAAGCGGCACCGGACTTTCTGTTTGTGGCGCTGGGATCACCCAAGCAGGAGATTTTTCTGGAACGGCATGTAGAGGAATTGAATGCCAAAGTCTTTTTGAATGTGGGCGGGACCTTTGATGTGCTGTCAGGAGCAGTACCGAGAGCACCGAAATTCTTTCTGGATCACAATATTGAATGGCTGTACCGATCGATTAAGTTCCATCGTTATGACCGGCTGATTCAGATTCCACAGTATATCTGGAAGGTTATGCGTACCAAACGAGGAAAATAAGAAGTAGTTGCCAGCAACCACTTCAATCTATTCTACATAAAAAACGAGGGAAGTCTATTGACGTATAAAGTAAAAGCGCAATACATCACAAAAGAATATGATCTGCTCAAGAAAAAATCAGATAAACTAAAAAGTCTCTTTTCAATTAAAAGAAAAAATATTCCAAAGTTTTGGGCTTTAAAGGGTGTATCTTTTGAGGTTCATGATGGAGAGACAGTGGGCATTATAGGAATTAATGGATCTGGGAAATCCACCTTGTCCAACATCTTAAGCGGGATTATTCCCCCCACCTCCGGTAATTTGGAAATCAATGGAGAAACCTCCATCATTTCCATTGGCGCCGGACTAAAAGGTCCGCTTACGGGAATGGAAAATATCCGGCTAAAGTGTCTGATGTTGGGAATGACCAACAAAGAAATCGCAGCAATCACTTCAGAAATTATTGATTTCTCTGAATTAGGAGACTTTATCAATCAGCCGGTAAAAAGCTATTCCAGTGGGATGAAAAGTCGACTAGGATTTGCGATTGCGGTACACCAAAACCCAGATATATTGATCATTGATGAGGCTCTGGCAGTTGGTGACGACACGTTTTATCAAAAATGCTTGCACAAAATGATGGAATTTAAGGAACAAGGGAAGACCATCTTTTTTGTCAGTCATGCCCTAGGTCAAGTAGCCAACTTATGTGATAAGACGATTTGGATGCACTATGGGCAGTTAAAAATGTTTGGTCCTACCAAAGAAGTGATTGCCGAATATAAAAAATTTAATACATGGTTCAAGGGTTTAACGAAGAAAGAACAAAGCGACTACAAAGAAGAACAGGTATCTACTCAGAAAACGTTCAGTTTGAAACGTCTTCGCCGTGAGGAAATCAATCAAATTGCAGATACTCAAATGTCTCGAATGGAGATTAAAGAAATACAAAAGGATACAGAACCAATCCAAGTGGGGCGCAACATGTCTGGTGGGACGCGGGTGCTCTTAGCCGTTTTAATGCTTATTACTCTGTTCCTATGTATGGTTAGTTTCAGTGGCCGGGCTATTTCCAGTGTCGTTGCTCAACCGTTCAAAACTTTGTTCTATCAGTTAGATGAACCAAAGAAAGATACAGCTACAAAAGATTCTACCCAAAGCTCCACTACGCGGACTTTTGATTCGACAATTGTCCAGCCCCCAACAGAAACAAGTGAAACATCAACAGCAATGAGTTCTACAGGTAATCTCTTAACAACAGAAAGCACAACTGTACCTGTATCAGAAAGTTATCTAGTTCAAGAAGGAGATACACTTGATGGCATTGCTGCAGAGCATCAGACAACAGTTGAGGCCCTGATTTTAACAAATAATCTGGAATCAACTGACATAAATGTAGGACAAGTACTGACTATCCCGCAAGGAGAATAAAAGGAGCAGATTATGAAAGAAGTAGTCATTATTATCAAGGAACAGCTAAATAATCTGGGTATTATTTTCCGGATGTCCAAATACGAGGAAAAAGCAACTTATCAAAGTCACTATCTTGGCTTGATATGGCAGATATTAAATCCAATGATTCAGATTGGAATTTATTATATGATCTTTGGTCTGGGTGTAAATGGCGGCAGAGAAATTAAAGGTGTACCTTTTATTGTCTGGATGATGATCGGAATCAGCACTTGGTTTTTTATTAATGGTTCAGTTATTGGTGCCTCTAACAGTATTTATCGTAATGTCGGTTTAGTGGCAAAAATGAAATTTCCAGTCAGTGCCTTACCTTCAATTTCCATAGCCAGTAATTTAATCAACTATTTTTGGATGATACTGATCACTTTTCTTTTTCTGATTAACGCAGGAATTTATCCCAGCCTGTATTGGCTGCAAAGTCTGTACTATTTTGCAGCAATGATTATTTTTATTTTTTCGTTCAGTATCTTGAATGCTACATTAACCACCTTAGTTCGAGACTACCATATTTTGCTGCAATCTGTCTTTCGTGTTGTATTTTTCATCTCAGGACCTATCTGGGATATTGAGAATCGAAATCTTCCGGTTAAGTTGGTACGAATACTCAAGCTGAATCCATTCTATTACCTTATTGAAGGCTTTCGAGACAGCTTCCTTTCCAGAGAATGGTTTTGGGAAAAAGGAAATTACACGATGATCTTCTGGCTGATGGCTTTGATTCTTCTGATTATTGGTTCCCATCTGCATTTGAAGTTCAGAGCAAAGTTTGTTGACTATATATGAATCTCAAAAAGACTTCTACATTCTTTTATTAAGTTGGGTATGCAAAATATAATTAGGAATTTTTATTCTATTTTGCATTCCACTTTTCAAGGTATCAGATATTAACTATTAAAAAAGCATCCATTCTACTAGTAAAACTCAAATTTACTTAATTTAAGGATCAAATTGATAGGGAGAGAATAATGAAAAAGTTCCGTAGACGAATAGAGCATCTATATCACTTGTTTGTACAAGTTGTATTCAGCATCCTTGGAGCACTCCCTAAAAAAAGATTATTCTTTTTTGAAAGCTTCCATGGAAAACAATATAGTGACAATCCTCGTGCGATTTATGAATATTTACAAAAAGAATATCCAGAGATTCCTTGTTTATGGGCTGTAAAAAAAGGATTCGAAAAGCCTTTTATTGAAAATAATGTTCCCTATGTTCGGCGTTTGGGTTTGAAATGGCTGTTGATAATGCCTAGAGCAAAATACTGGATTTTTAATACACGTATGCCAGCATGGATGAAAAAGAATGAACAAACAATCTACATCCAAACTTGGCATGGAACTCCTTTAAAAAAACTTGGCTTAGATATTGAAAATATTTCAATGCCAGGAACTACCACCAAACAATATCGGAAAAATTTTGAAAATGAAGCTGCTCGCTGGGATTATTTGCTATCGGCAAACGCCTTTAGTTCTAACATTTTCAAAAACGCATTTAATTATCAGGGAGAAATTCTTGAAATTGGTTATCCGCGGAATGATATTTTGTTGGATAAAAAGCATTATTCCATAAATAAGCAACGAGTTCTGAAAAATTTAGGTTTGAGTGAACGGAAAAAGATAATCTTATATGCTCCAACTTGGCGAGACACAGAGTTTTACAGTAAAGGTGCTTATAAATATATTAATCATTTTCCATTTGATCAAGTATTAAAAAATTCGGAGAACTCTGTTATTTTATTTCGTGCACATTACTTAATTGCTAATCAGCTAGATAGTTCCAAATATGACAATCGGGTAATCGATTGTTCCAATTATCCGGATATTAAAGATTTATATCTTATTTCAGACTTATTGATTACCGATTATTCTTCTGTAATGTTTGATTTTGCTTATACAGAACGACCAATACTTTTTTTTATGTACGATCAACAAGACTACTTACAAAATATTCGTGGCTGCTATCTTAATCTTGAAAAAATTCTTCCTGGCCCTATTATAAAAACGCAAGAAGAATTAACTAACAAGATTCTGGAGTTGATTGATAGAGATTTTATTACGGTCAATACTCGCTATGAAAAATTCAAAGAAACTTTTTGTCCTGATATAAAAATTAGTTCATCCGAGCATTTAATTAACAAACTATTCAAAAATAAATAGATTGAGGAGCTGTTTTATGAAACGAGTTATAACCTATGGAACATTTGATTTATTACATTACGGACATATTAATTTGTTAAGACGTGCAAAGGAACAAGGTGATTACTTAATTGTTGCCTTATCGACTGATGAATTTAATTGGAAGGAAAAGCAGAAAAAATGCTATTTTAGTTTCGATAAACGGAAAAAATTACTTGAAGCAATCCGCTACGTTGACTTGGTTATTCCAGAAAATGGCTGGGAGCAGAAAACAACTGATGTAAAAGAATATCATATCGATAAATTTGTAATGGGTGATGATTGGGCTGGAAAATTTGATTTCATTCAGGAAGAAACTGATGCTGCTGTAATATATTTGGCACGTACACCTGAAATATCCACTAGCCAAATAAAAAAAGATTTGCTTGGAAGTTAGAACAATAAAAAGAATGAGCAGATTCAACTATTCATGGAAATAATTAAATGTCAAAAGTTCCTGATCATTTTGTTAGTTGCTATCTGTTGCTTGAAATAAGTGAGTACGGAAACTAACTGAGAAAACGGAGTACCCCTCTCTCCTAGCTGACTCAACCAGTTCTCATTTTTCTAATGAGATAGAGGAGATACCCAATAAACTCAAGGATAGTTACTTATTATAATAAGAGTACCTGAGAAGAAAAAGCTGAAGGAATCCAGAATTCTTGATTCCAGAAAACCTCAGTGTCTATCATCCTTGGCATGTTTCCATACTCGCACGAAATAATATTGAGGAGATTTTACTAAATGGAGAAAAATGAACTATCATGGCTTAGAAAAACTTTTAGAACATACCTCCCTGAGGATATGAGACGTAAATTACGTGATAAATTTAATGTTGAGAGTAAAGAAAAAATTTCTCAGAAAAATGAAACGAATTGGTATGAAAAATATAGTAAACAAGTGACAGAACAATTGAAAAACAATTTGCAGGCTCGTCTTAGAACATACTATGCTTCTAAATTCGATTCGGCAATAATAAATGAAAACGTCATTCTTTATGAAGTTAGAGATGGCACTATTTTTACAGACTCCCCTTTTGCAATTTTCCAGTATATGATAAGCCAAAAAGAATTTGAAAATTTTGAGCATCAAATTGTTTTTACTGCTGAAAAAAAAGGTGTTTTTTTTGAGTTACAAAAAAAATATCCTGAAGTTAATCTTAAATTAATTATTCGAGATACGTTTGAATACATGGATGCGTTATTGGAAGCAAAATATTTAATTAATAATAGTACTTTCAATTCATTTTATTTGAAACGTGAAGGTCAAATCTATATCAATACCTGGCATGGAACTGCTCTGAAACATATGGGATCTGACTATGTTCAAGATCCAATGAACGCTAAGAATGTGATGCGGAATTTTCTGATGACTGATTATATTTTGTCACCTAATGATCATATGACAAACCTCTTTCTCCATTCGTACAAACTTGATGGTATATGGGAAGGAACAATTTTGGAAGGTGGACACGCTAGAAATGACTCGTTATTTACTGGCTTGGTTGAAAAAGTGCAACAAGATATAACTGATCGGGGGATAGATTATGATCGCACGAAAAAAACTGTTTGCTACATGCCCACTTGGCGAGGATCTGACGTTGGCGCACCAACAGATATGATTTTAACTCTTAGTAACGAAATCAAATTATTAGAAAATGAACTAGGAAACTCATATAATGTTTTATTAAAAGTTCACCCTTATGTTTTTGATAAAGCAGATCAAAGTTCTCTTTTTAAAGGGAAACTAATTCCTAATGATTTTGATTCAAATGAATTATTTGAGATTATAGATATTATGATTACAGACTATTCAAGTGTCTTTTTTGACTTTCTTTTAACAGGAAAACCAATTCTTTTCTATTGTTGGGACAATGACATTTATGAAAATGAACGTGGAATGTATTTTGATGCTTCCGAATTGCCAGGTCCAACTGTTTATACTTTAGATGATCTAATTAATGCGATTAAGGATATCACTCAAATTGAGATAGACCATAAAGAAATTTACAAAAAATGTCAGAAACGTTTTGTGAGTCATGATGATGGAGATGTCACAAAGAGATATGTGGAACGAATTTTCAAAAGCAATAAAACGAATGGTATGAAAGAAGTTAAAGCAAATACATCAAAAATCAAATTGCTAATTCATCCAGGCGGCATGATTGACAATGGTATTACAAACTCGTTTTTAAATCTGATTGATCAAATAGACTATGATAAGTATGATGTTACTGCTTTCCTACATGATTCAACAAACCCAGAGATAGTAAAAAATTGGAATAAAATGAATCGTCATGTTCGAAAAATGTTTAAACCAGGCTTGCCAATATATACATTTGAAGAAAATATTTTTGATAGATATTTAAAGAATGTTCATATGCCAAGTGAAGTAGATAAATATTTGCCTGAATTGGGTTATAAAAGAGAAGCCCAAAGATTATTTGCTGGCTTACATTTCGATGTGACAATCAACTTTGACGGTTATTCCTATTTTTGGGCTAAATATTTACTTTTCGTTGGTGCTAAAAAGAAAATTTGTTTCATGCATAATGATTTATATTCTGAAATAAATAAAAAGGTAAATGGTGAATATACCATCCGAAATGATCTGCTCGGATTATTTTCTTTGTATCCAAAATTTGATTCACTCATTTCTGTATCTAAAAACCTGATGAATATTAATTTGGACGGATTGAAGGAATATGTAAAACCTTCACAAATGGGATTTGTGGAGAATTCGATTAATATAGAAAAAATTGTAAATCGCCCACAAGCTGATTCAGATATTGAAATTAATAAGCATGAACAAATTTGGGTTTTAATGCCCAATACATCGTTAACCACGTTTGACACTCTTCATGAGATACCTCTCAGAAAAAAAAGTATCAAAATTGATAAAATAGTGATTGTTCGTTCTATTGCAGAATATGTAAATTCAGAAACAATTTACTATAAAATAATATGTCAAAATCAATATTTAGGCTGGGTATCTGAACATGATTTAATTCCTTACATGTCTGATGATGATATGCATTTTTTAACGAGAAGGACAAAATTTGATTATAGTGGTATCTTTTCAAATTCCGTTCAAAGTTGCGATGTTAGAAAACAACCACAATTTGGTGCCGAAATAAATTCACTCAACGTTCAACTATTTTCAAATTGTATACTGCGTATTGATGAAATAGCCATTGATAAATTTTCTACGTACATTCATTGTTCATATGAGAAGTATAAAATTGGATGGATTGAGATAGCAGACATAAAAATTACTAAGAATGAATTACTATTTGAACAAGAAGCTTCTGAACTTTTCGAAGAATTTAAAGAGTGGACAAATGCTAAGATTTTCAATAAGCGTATCTATGCTCAAATAAAATTTCCAACAGTCCAGACTTATGATAGTTGTCAGCAAATCCACAAGCAATTCAATGAATGGTCTCCAGGTGTCAATTACGTTTACAAGGTGTTGGATAAATCGGTTGTAGATGGTATGACTTATTGTAAATTATCTCTTGGAGAACATTGTATTGGTTGGGTTGATGAACATCAATTAGACTTTCTAGCAACACGTATTCCCGAATTTTCGAAATATGAATTCATGGATTGGCAACAAAAAGATGTTCTTTTTGTTCCTAAGAAAAATGTAATTAAGTTATATAAAAATATTAGTTTAGATTCTTATGAAGAAATTAATTCTGAAATCTTTTTAGCGAAAGCTTGTTCTATCGAAGGACAGAGTATATCCCATAATACATTGATTTTTAAAGTTCAGATTGAAGGCTCTCATTATTTTGTGACAGCTGAAGACATTGCAGTTGAGACATTAAGTTTAGAAAATGTATTAATTGGAAGCAACAATTATGAAAAATATAATTTTATTAGTCCTAAATTCGTTATTTCAAAAATATTAAGTACACAAGGACTCATTTATCGAGTTTTTGAAAACAATCAAGTTCGATTATATAACGAACAAGAATTACTAGGAATGATTCCAATAGTTAGTAAGCAAATTATTAAGAATATAAATTATGTAAATAGTGTTGGAGCAGTAAAAGCAGGAGATGCTATCTGGTTAAATCCATATGGTATGTTTGAACCCACTGTTCGTGTTGCTACAAGCTATTTAGTATCAGGACTTAAGTTTATAACCGATTATGAGGTCACTTTATTAAATGGCGTGACCTATAAGAGACTTCTTTTCAATGATCATTTCTACGGCTGGATAAATTCTGAATATTTTATTACTGATTTTTCTTTGGAAAATATGGATAGTGATCATTATAGTAATTTACCTAAGCAATTATTTTTGTTGGATCAAGAGATTTCATTGGAAATAACGAATTCAATAAGTACATTCAATAAAATTTTTGAAAAACTTAGTGGTGAATTGACCTACAATAAAATTAAGACAAATACCAAATTGAAAGTTGATGCTAAAATGATACTTCAAAATGGAGAAGAATATTATCGGCTATCCTCCAAACAAGAATATGCCGGATGGATTTCAGAAGAAGAATTATTTGATGTATCTTTAAACAAAAAAGTAGAAAAAAAACAATCAGATATCAACTACCTTGTATCTGAAAAGGACATATCCTTATTGGCCAAGAAAAAGGATAGCCAGCTTAAATGCTATTTGAGTGAGCAAGATATCTTGTTAAATGAAGCACATACAATTTCTTTAACAGACACTTTCCAAATTGAACGAGTTCTAAATTATACTCATGGCATGTTTTATAAGATTTTCCATGAATCTAAATCGATATATTGTTTTTCAAAAGATGTTGAAATTGTATATTCAGACTTTCTATCGGATTTATCATCAGAAATTAGACAAGAAATTAAGCCAGATGATATTTTGATTGTTGCAATGGGGAGATTATCTCCTGAGAAAAATCAAGGTGAATTGATATTTGCGATGGAGAAAGTAACAAAACAATTTCCTAACGCTAAGTTAATTTTATTAGGGAAAGGTCCTCTCGAACAAGAATTAAGAACCAGGGTAGCGATGCTAAATCTACAGAAAAATGTCTTTTTTGCGGGACAAATCGACTATCCATTCAGTGTAATTCGTCAATCGGACATATTTGCTTTAGCATCTATTCATGAAGGTCAGCCAATGGTACTGTTAGAGTCATTAGTTCTAGGTAAGAAAATTGTTGCTTCAAATATTCCTCAAAACGAACAAATTTTAGGAGCGAATGATGATTATGGAATATTAACAAAAGGTCTTTTTTCTGATGATCTTTCGGAAGCTTTGCTAAAAGCTTTAACCTCAACTAATAATTTTAAGAAATTTGATGGTGAAAAGTATAATTGTAACGCTTTAAATCAATTTTATAATTTGATTGAGAGTTAAGTGGAAAGTTTGGTGAAAATGAAAAGATTGAATTTGAGTGAATTAAGTGAGACTTATGCTAAAAAATATGATGATGTATCAATTGATGAATATTTAATTTTATATGAAACAAGGGATGGTCAATCAATAGTTGATTCTCCTTTAGCACTATTTATTGAATTAGCTAAAAATCCAGATTACAGAAATATGAAGCATATTTGGGTTATTGATGATGAACAATTAATTGAAAAAAATTCAATTCCAATTGAATTAAGAAGTCAAGTTAAGTTCGTAATAAGAAATACGCCAAAATACATTCACTATTTGCTTCAAGCAAAGTATTTAATTACAAACTCAACATTTCAATCTTTTTTTTCAAAAAAAGAAGGACAAGTCTATTTAAATACATGGCATGGAACCCCTTTGAAATATATGGGGTTCGACATTCCGGGTAATCCTTCTCATTCACAGAATGTCTTACGGAATTTGTTGATGACAGATTTCATTCTCTCTCCCAATTCTCATACGACAAATATTTTTGCGCATAGCTACAAATTGAAAGGGATTTACAATGGAACTGTATTAGAAACAGGTTACCCTCGTATTGATTTTTTTAAGAAAGCAGATAACGATGAATATTTCAGACAATTAAAAAAGGACAATTTGATTTTCGATAGAAGTTTACCAACTATTCTTTATATGCCAACTTGGCGTGGTGAATCAATTAAAAATCCTACAAATGATATTGAACAATTGATTCATGAAATGGAGCTATTAACAAGTCAGTTCCATGGCAGATACAACGTTTTTTTGAAAGTTCACCCTTACATGTATAACAGTATCTGTAAAAATGAAAGAATTAAAAAACAATTGGTACCAGACTATTGGGAGCCCAATTACATTTTAAGTATTACAGATGTTTTAATTACAGATTTTTCCAGTTCATTTGTTGATTTTTTAATTACATCAAAACCAATTATTTTTTATGTTTGGGATATGGAGTTATACGAACAACATAGAGGCACGTATTGGAAAATGGATGAGCTGCCAGGTGATTGTGTTTTTACAGTTCGAGAAATGATTCAAGCTGTTAATAATTTAGAATTGTGTGAGTCTAAGCATGTATCGAAATATAGAGAATTTGTTGATGAATTAGTTCCTTATGAAGACGGAAATGTTTCAAAGAGAATTATAGAACGAGTTTTTAAAGGGCAACAAAATGATTCTATAAACGAAATTATACTAGCTGATGATAAAAAAAAGAAAATACTTTTTTATTCTGGAGGACTACTCAAAAATGGAATTACTTCAAGTTTTCTAAATTTGTTAGATAGGTTAGACTACCAAAAATTAGATGTATCAGTTTTAATTCCACCAGTAAGTGATAGTAATGTTGAAAGTATAAAAAGGATAAATTCCAATGTACGTTTAATTTTTAAATCAGGAAGAAATTTGTATTCTAAAAAAGAAAAGAAACAGTTAAAAAAAGATGCAAACAATCGCTCTGGGAAACTTACTAAAGCATTTAAACGTGAAAGTTCTCGTGTCTTATCAGGAATAAGGTTCGATAGTGTAATTGATTATAGCGGCTATAGCCCTGCTTGGGCAAGGATAGTTGCTTATGCTAATGCTCAACAAAAGATAATCTATCAGCATAATGAACTTGCGAAAGAAATCGAAAAGAGAATAGATGGAAATCAGCCACATGGAAAACGATTGAATGAGATTTTTTGGTTATATAAGGAATTTGATAAAGTAAATAGTGTTTCAAAAAGCTTAATGGAAATCAATTATAAGTCGTTACGTAGTTTTTTAACGCTCAAACAAGTATCCTATACAGGGAATATTATTAGCATCAGCAGCCAAAATGAAGAAAAAAAAACGCGAATCGACAACCGAATTGTAGCTAAAAAAGAATGTTTTTCAGTTGAAGATTTTGGAGATTTACCTCATGTATTCGCTAATTACAAGGATATTAATATTACTTGTGGTGAAAATTTGCGCACTAAACCTGGAGATATTCTGTCTTTCATTGCCGAGGCTTTATTTTCCGGTAAATATTACTACAAGATAATATTGAATTCTGAATATTTGGGATGGATTGAGCAAAAAAACTTGCCTCAAAGTGTGCAAAAATTTGAAGTTTCAAAGCAAAGAGTAAATATTGTTGCTAGTTTAAAAAGAAATAATGATAAATTGATTTATCGCACATTACCTACTAAACAAGAAGAATTGTCAAAGGGAATTAGTTATGTTCGTTACTTGTCCAATCGATATGTATGGGTTAAAGAAATATGTTCAACTCAATTAGGAGCCTTTTGTCATATTTATGACTGGAAAAAATCGATTGGTTGGATAAAAAAAGAGTGTTTAACTAATCAACATACTATGCTTAACTTATCACCCTCACAAGTATACTTTCTATTAAAAAACAGCCGAACATATACCTGTATTAGTCAAAGTGTAATAAAAGAAAGATCTACTCTTTTACTTGATCGACCATTACTTGTAGATTTGTATTCAGAACCTAAAGGAATAATGGGTCATAAACTTATAATCAGTTCATATCCACTACTACCTTCCAATAATTATATTATTAACGTTGAAACTATGGTTAATAACGAATTGTGGGTTCAAATTGTTCGCGGAAATCAAGTTTTAGGATGGTCCAAAAAGCAATCACTGAAGTTGAATCAGTTGAGTCAAATGATGACTGTACAAAATGATTTATTAAATAAAAAAGAAACTCAAGTAGTAATTGAAAATGATTCCAGGGAAATTCGGTATGTCTTTGCAGGAAGATTTTCACCTGAAAAAAATCACCAAAATTTGATTATGGCTTTTAACGAGATTAGTAAAATGCTCCCGAATGCAAAGTTGTATTTGTTAGGAGAAGGACCGTTACTTTTAAAGATGGAAAAACTGGTTTATGATTTGAATTTAACGCAAAGAGTTATTTTTCTAGGTCAAACAAACAAGCCATTCCCAATTTTAGAATTGATGGACATCTTGGTAGTCCCCTCTTTTTATGAGGGGCAACCAATGATTATATTGGAGGCTCTTGCATTAGGTCTAAAAATTGTAGCTACTGATATTCCTCAAAATAGAAATCTCCTTGACAATAATTATGGTTTGTTGAGTTCAAGTGCTGGAGTGGAAGATTTAAAAAATGCCATGTTACAAGTTTTAAATTCAAAATTGAAATTTAAACGTTTTGATGTAGCGACATACAATGAAAATGCATTAAATTTATTTTATAAATTAATTAATATGAGTACCGAGAGCACCAAATAGGACCAAAGAAATGGAGGTTCGTAATATGAAAATAAAAGTATCTACGTTAGGCTCATGTATGACCAGAGATCCTTTCAATTCTTTGTTTAATCCTAATTATAAAGATTTCTATAAATTGTCAGTCAATCAATTTCATACATCAATCATTTCTTTAATGTCAAAACCAATAGAGTATGATTCGACAAAGTTCAATTACGTTGAAAGCGTTAAGGAGTTTGCTGATTGGCATTTTAGAACAGAATTGAATAAGCGATTTCTAAATGATTTAGTTCTTTCACAGCCAGATTATTTAATCATTGATTTTTATGCCGATATACATTTTGGTGTAATAAAAGTTGGTGAGTCGTATTTAACAAATAAAGAGTATTCTTACAAAAAAAACGAGTTGTGGAATATCTTAAATCATGGAGCTCATTATAATGTTGAATTAGATTTTGTTGCCTTTTTCGAAATTTTTAAAAAGGCTTTGGATGAATTCATTGCTTTTGTCAACAAATATTTGAAAAAGACGATTATTATTGTTAATCAGGCTAGATATACCTATGAATACTGGGATAGTATTCATAAAAAAGTGAATATTTTTGGAAGAAAAACGCCAGAAGAGTATTTAGAATTGAATAAGCTATGGTCTGAGTTAGACAACTATATACTGAAAAATCCAAATGTTAGATCTATTTCTTATGACAAAAAATATTATGCAGATCCTAATTATAGGTTTGGCGGACTAGATGATGTACATTACATGCATAATTATTATGATGACTTTCTAAAAAAAATATTGGCAATCACATTTAATGATTTAACTAATCAAAATATTGATCTTGAGCCAACGATTGTTGAAGGAAATCTTATTCAAAACTCGAAATTTGCCTTTGGAAATTCCAGTTGGAAAGTCTTTAACCCTCAAATTTTTTCTATTCAAGATGAAATGCTTACTGTAAGTGCACACGGGAATATTGAGAATAAATGGAATCAAATTGTTTCAGAAGCAATAGAAGTGGCAGAGAATGATCGATTATACTTCTCTTTTAAATTTGAGGCAATTGATTTATCTGATATGGAAGATACAGATCCGATTGTAATTATAAGAACTTTTGAAAAACGGAATGTTTTTAAAGCAAAAGATGCTATTAAAGAAATAAAAATCACTAAATCGGAAGTACTGGAGCAATTGTCTGAAAAATCTACTAATTATTTTATTAGAGAAGTAGAGTTAGAAGGCAAGTACGTAAAAGTAATTCCGTATCTAAAGAAAAATGGTTCTTATAATTTAACGGAATTGCAATTGTCTTATGCTGACGGTGGTTATCAAGTGGCATTAAACGAGTTACATTAGTATTTTAAATCGTCTATTTGTGAAATAAAATTGAATAAATAGGTGGCTCATTGCCTATTTAGAGAGGAGAATATTTATGAATTATGACTTAAAGAAAAAAATATTCAGAGTTGTAGTACTTTCAAGCTTAGCAATTATTGGCTTAGGATTTGATCAAACTGAGAGTGAAGCAGCGCCACTAGTTAGTAATGGGAATGCAGTGACTAGTCTACCTAACCCTACCGCTCGCTATGATACGTCTCTAACTTATTATGGATATACAGAGCCTTATGCGACTATCTCATATAACTCAATTGATATAGCGGGAAATCGTATTTTGCTTGGATATGGAAAAGCAGACCAAAATGGTTGGTTTAAGTTTGATTTGTCCCATCGTTTAAGAGCCGGGGTTTATTCTTGGGTCTATGTAACTTCTAATCAAGACTGGGCCAATGGAGAGACGCTAAATGGTCGAACTATTTCAACTGGAACCTCAAAAAAAAGTGACTTTTCGGTCTATGAAAGAGTTGTAGATGGAGGAAAGTATTTTGACTCAAACGATCCATCTAACAAATTGAATCGTTCGGTGTTGGGAGGCAATGTCACATACTTAAGAAATAAAAATACAACTCCTTTAGTTGATCAGAGTATCCTACCTAAAGCGATTACAATATCTAAGCCTAATGAAATAATTTCTGATCAGTTTGGCGAAAGAACGTCGAATTCATATCCGTACGGAAATCTTTTTACCTATAAAGCTGGTATTGACTTATACCAAGGTACAGAAAACGGACAGACGGAACCGGTGTCATGGTCTTGGAATGGATTAACTACAACAGGAGCAGCTACTAATGGTAAAGATGCTAAGTTTGTTTCAAAAATGAGATTGATTCGTACCGCAGATACAGGTGCTACCCTTGAGTGGCAAGGTACAACTTACAAAATGGATGCTCAACAAGGAGCAGCAATGGATACAAAAGGCAATTTATATGTTGTTTATGACAGCGACAATGACGCAAAAAATTTGGGTGGTTTTGTCATGCGGATTTCGGCTAGTTTTGTTCAATATCTGACATCTACCGAAGGAAAAGAACAAGTTGACAATAAAAACACCCCACTTTGGCTAACGACAGAGGATGTTAAAAAAGCTTTAGATAGTGGACAAATTGCGCTAAGTGAGATTTTGCCAATCGTTCATGGTGCGGTATTAACGGTAGTGGATGATACTCCTTATGTTCTAACAACAAATAAAGAATTTACGACTCAAACGCTTACCAAGCTTTCTTATAGCTATGCTTTAGGTAAAGGACCACAAAATACCGGTACGACAGCGAAATATAAGGACACAGCAACACGCACTTTGTTAACTGCTACAGATGTTGTATCAGGAACGTTTAAGAAGAATGATCATCAACAAGCAACGGGTGTTTCACTTATGCCTAAAAACTTTACCATGGTTGATAATGATACTGGATACTTTGTGATTCCGTACAGCAAATCTTCTGGAAATCAGAAGGGGTGGTATGGATATGCTGTTTATCAAGTCAAAGTTGCAAATGAGCAACTAAATATTCGGCAAAATCCAATTGTTATCCAAAATATACTTGGAGACACAAAATCAGATGGCACGGGAATTGATCCAGCTCAAAGTATAAGTTATAATCCTAATGATGGTCGACTTTACATTACAGCTAATGATGTGTGGATGAGTTTTGATTTAGAAAAATATAATACAGTTGGTACTAAAGCATTAAGTAAGTATGTTTCAGGAGCATCTGTAAGTTATACACAGTCAACAGCAACAGATAATGCTAACCCGATTGAAACACAACTTGGTGCGATTGATATCGGGTTAGCAAGTACAAAATTGAATAGTAAAATGGAGACTGAGCAGCTCATATTTTTTGGAGATAAAACATACTTGATTGCCAATAATTATAATCAACTATTAGAAGCTAAATAAACTTAATATTTTTGATTCTTCATATCAATAGTGTTGGTTAAGCTAAATGAATTATGCATAGAATCGGACGGACCTCAAAATCTGTCTGATTTTTTCATGTAAGGTGAGCGGGAAATAAACGAACGCATACTAATCATAAGAAATAATCACTATACTAAAGCTATCAAAGTAGACGATTGTTTCGTTTCATGTTTCTTCTTCCCCCCTTTGCCTTCCTATCTCCCCTTCTTGAAATGATTGTTCTTACTGGAAAGTTAGGAATGAATAACTGATGCTCGTTGATTTTTCTCGAGTCGATACCTGTTACTTAGTTTGTGGACATACTGACCTTCGCAAAGGAGTTGACAATCTTTCTGCGATTGTCTCCCGCTTATAATACTACTAAATTATTTTCCCTCTCCTTCCTATATAAAACTTGACTCTCTTTCCCTCTTTTATATCTTTTCCAGATTTATTTATCCCTCTTTTTTCATATTCTTTCCCTTTTCTCAATGGTTACTCTTGACACATGAACAGACATTCATATATAATAATCATGAATACATGAACATTCAATCATATAACTAGTTCAATCGAATATATTATGGAATTTATCTATGAAAGAAAGGGTGAATAGACATGGAACATACACACACTGAAATACATGAACATAACCACAACTGCGGTCATAATCATGGTCACGGAAATACATCCACTATATTATTTTTTGCAGGTCTCATTACCTATCTTGCTGCTTTTGCTATAAAAGAAGACAGTTTTCTGCAAATCTTTCTTTATATTTTTTCCATGATTGCTGCCGGGCAGCATGTTATTATGGAAGGTTTTGGAGATACCATTAAGGATACTATCGCAAAGAAAAGATTTACGCCCAATGTGCATATTTTGATGACTCTTGCTGCTCTGGTTGCATCCGTTATTGGTGATTTTGATGAGGGTGCTCTCTTGATCCTGATTTTCTCTGGTGCACATTTCCTTGAAGATTATGCAGAAGGTAAAAGTAAACGCGAAATTACTAATTTATTAAAAATGAATCCAACTGAAGCACGTTTGATTCAAGAGGATGGCTCAACAAAACTGGTTGCTGTCTCTACTCTGCAAATAGGCGATCAATTGCAGGTCCTAAATGGAGATCAGGTTCCTACAGATGGTGTGATTCTTTCAGGAACCGGAGTTATAGATGAAGCATCAATTAATGGCGAAAGTATTCCGAAAGAAAAAACGATTGGTGATACTGTCTTTGGCAGTACAATTAACGGTACCAGTTCTTTCACAATGGAAGTTACAAAGGACAGTAAAGATACCGTCTTTGCAAAAATTCTTAAGCTGGTTGAGCAGTCTCAGTCCAACCTTTCTAAAACAGCTACTAAAATCAAATTACTGGAACCAAAATATGTAACAGCTGTTCTGATTATTGTGCCTCTGTTCATTCTTGCAGCACCATTCCTGTTAGGCTGGAGTTGGGAACTAAGTTTTTATCGGGGAATGGTTCTACTGATTTCTGCTTCTCCCTGTGCTCTTGCTGCCAGCGCTGTTCCGGCTACATTAGCTGGTATTTCCAATCTTGCTAAAAGAGGAGTCCTTTTCAAAGGCGGTACATTTTTGTCAAATCTCGCAGACATCAAAGCTGTTGCTTTTGATAAAACAGGCACTCTGACTGAAGGAAAACCTGTAGTCACTGATTATTATTTTCATACAGATGATAAGAAAGCTAAAGCTAAATGGCTTAAAGTTCTTTCCTCCATGGAAAAAGAAGCAAACCATCCTTTAGCAAATGCTATTTTGGCTAAATTCCCTCCTGTTGATGCAATTAAAATGGCAGTAACAAATGAAATCGGAAAAGGTTTATTGGCTCACTATGACAACAAAAACTACCGATTAGGAAAACCTGATTTATTTGAACAGGTTCCACCAATTATCCATCGAAAAAAAGAAATGCTTTCTGAATCAGGAAAAACGGTCATCTATTTCAGTGAAAACGACTCCGTTGTAGGATTAATAGCTATGATGGCTATTCCAAATCCAAAAGCTAAAGAAGTGATCTCTTATCTGAAAGAACAAAATATCCATACAACCATGATTACCGGAGATGCCGAAAAAACCGGGCAGGCTGTTGCAAAAGTTCTTGGTATTGACGAAGTTGCCGGAAATGTTCTGCCGGAAAATAAATCTACAATTGTTAAAGAGCACCAGAAAAAATTTGGTATGACTGCTATGCTAGGTGACGGTGTCAATGATGCTCCGGCTCTGGTTACTGCAGATATCGGTTTTGCGATGGGCGACGGAACAGATATTGCCATTGATGTTGCTGATACCGTTCTGATGAACAACGATCTTCAAAAATTCAGTTACGCACATAAAGTCTCTAAACGACTGAATAAAATTGTCTGGCAAAACATTATTTTTTCCATGATGGTTGTTGCTCTTCTGGTGGTCCTTAACCTATTAGGCAAAATGGACATTGCAATCGGTGTCATTGCTCATGAAGGAAGTACCTTGATTGTCATACTAAACGGGCTGCGCCTGTTACTGCCGGTTAAAAATTAAATCATAAAATGACCCTGCTTCATCTTTGAAACAGGGTTTCACTTTATCTACAAGCCAAGTACTTTTTATTCCGCACATTCAACCACATTTGCACACCATTTCGAAAGTACACCGAAACCTCAAAATAACCTCTATTGATTTTTCCGGCATAGTTTTCAACAATTATCAATGAGGCTTGAGTAATTCTGTTCATCGAAACTATATCAATTCTACTCTCTATTTTGATTAAAACATTTAAAGATAAACAGCTCCCATTACTTTTTTGTTCTTTTCTAAACGATATTTTAATTTGCTCATCATATTCCAAAAAATCTCAATGTAATCAATTTCTTCCTTATGATCTTCAAAAAATCTCATAATATTATCATATCCCATTTTGTTTCCACATCTATATTTTTTGATAGCACTGTTATCTCTGCAATAATTACACCAGAAATTTCATACTCTGACGATCAATTCCTTCAAACTATTTTTATAATTAAACGGTTTCCCAACTGCACATTGTTCCTAACCAGGCTCCTGCTGGTACTGCTGTATAAGATCCACCTGTCCGATAGCGTGCCAGTTGAATAGTACCATCTTGATTAACATGTAATAAATATTCCTCACATTTTGAAGCTTGCTGTAAAATGATCACACTTCTAACAGGTCTGTATTCGGTTGGTATTTTTGCCATCGTAACACTTGTACCTGAAGCTATTTCATTTAGATTCTTAATAGCACCATACATGTAACACCTGCCATCACTTCCTTTACGAATGATACAATGACTTATATTTGTTGGATCTGAACTGTAGTTCTCAAAGCCTTCTTCAAAAGTTGGAATGACTTCAGAGGCTGCAGTCGGAGCTGTTTCCATTTCCTTCCAAACACCTGTACCAGATGTTGGATGCACCATTCTAAAAAATTTTCTGGGCGTACTACTGCTGTTTACAGATATTTCTTGATAAGAGTAGGAGGAGGAAGTGGCAGCAGGCATATTAAAAACATACCAGGCTTTTGCACCGGAAATTGGCAATTCAGAGTAATCAGTTAGCTTCTGTACCTCTGTTGAATTAACATAAAACCAACCTGGATAGGCAGATAATGCTTTCAAGCTAGTAACAGTAGGTGACATATTTTGAATTAGTGTTGTATATCCTGTATCCGCAGTCAATTTCACATTCTGCGTTTTCCCGGCATCTGCCAGTTCTTTCCAGGCATAAGCAACGGTTGGAGTTGTTATTCTGATTACAGGTCTAGCATGATAAGCCGCCGCTGAAGTATTTCTGAGCCACATTTGATAAACCCCGCCTGCAGTATCTCCAGCTGTGTTAATGAGCCAACCGGCACCTTTTACATCTGAAGGAAGGGAAGATTCATTGGTCATTGCCGCCAATTCTGCAGCCGTAATATAGAAAGTTCCCGGTTCCTGTATTTCCAATAAAGATTGAGGTAACTTAGGCAAGGTACTAATTCTTCTGCCGAAGTTATCTTTCGTAGTAACTTTCCATTCTCCCCAACTGTTATTGTAAAAATTCCGTTCAAATGTAAGCCAGCCGGAAATAGGATGTGTAATTAATTTTTGGTGTATACCGCTATGCTTCGTGACCTCTAAACTAAATGCCAGCTGAACTGGGCAATTCATTAATGTTTTAGTGGTTAAATTTAATGAACAATTATAATGGCCTTCGCTTCTGTAATCATTCAAATCAGCACTTTCAGGAATATCCTGTGCTGCTTTAAAAAATTTCTTATCTGCTTCTGCTTTAGTGTAGGCGTTCAATCCATCAATTTTCTTCTCTAAAACAGACAAATCAAGCTCCATCTGATCAGCTTTTTCAATCAACTCTATATATATTTTCTCCAATTGTTCATGCGAAGCATTCTTATCAGTCATGTAAGTTGTCCATTCCTGATTAAACTGATTCAGCAATTTAGTAAACTCTGTTTCGTATTTTTTAGCCTCTCCGTTGCTGAGATCTGCATTCTTTTTTACATCCACGATAACGTCTTCTGAAGAAATACACAGACCTTTTGAATCATATAAACGGAAGAATGCTACCTGATAGCGCCCTGTCACTGAAGTATCCCGCCCTGAAAAAGTATACATCGCTTCCCCTTCTACTGCTGTCGTAATTGTCGCATCTCCTTTAACATATAATTTGTTGCTGAGATTTCCTTCAAACTTAAGGGTCAGCCCCTCAAGAGAAAAGACTTCCCCGTTTTTCTTTACCAGAATTTCAACGGTTTGCAACCCTTGATCTCCCTGACGCAAAACAATATAATTCGATGGATTTCGTGTTTGTTTCTCTAAATCTATTACTATTTTTTGAGTATTCATTCTTTCACCTCTTCTTTTGTTTTACTTATTGATGAACTTGTTACAACAATCAACTTTCAAATTTTTTATTTTATGATTTGATATTAACTCTTATTATGCCTATATTTTTATTTTCCAGATCAATCATCCCGCTTTAATCTTGAACAATTACACAGGCATCCCAACGCAATTCTGTCCAGTTCTTTGGACATCTCATCCTAATGTTGCCGTTGGATTGAAAAGAGATCGCTGCACTTGTACCATCTTGAATAGTTCCGGTAATCGTCACATCTCGGGATGGAAAGACCAGCATTTCCGATGGCTTCCATGTTCCTATAGAAACCCAAAAACCATCACCTCCACCAGCAGTTGTTCTTTTAATAATTCCGGCGGTCTGGATTCCACTCTTTCCCTGAATATAAATTTTCTTTATTTTCGGTTGATACCAGTTTTCATTTGGATACTCCCATGAAAGTCCTGAAGCCAAAGTCAGGTAGTACCAATCATGATCAATCAGAGAATCATAGCTAAGTACACCAATTTTATTACCATAAGCAAGTCGTAATCCTTGATTGCTTAAAGCCCATGCAGACAACTGATTTCCATCAGAATCATTGATTCGGCAAAGCAGCTCCTGAGGGTTAATTTCCAAGAACCCACTTTGACTGGTTTCTGGAACAACATATTCCATTCGTAATTTGGCGGCATCCAGTTTCGTCAATCCGACCAGACGAGCTCCCTGATCCATCATGTCAAACGTATTAATTATTTTTGATCCGGTCATGACTGTGCCAGTGATCTCTCCACCAAAAATTTTAACGGCATTTAGTTCTATAATATTCAATATGGACTGCTGAATCGTTTGAGGATTCCATTTCTTTCCGTCCCAAACAAAATAGCCGGTAATTGAGTCAGGGTTATTAATATCCTGCCTCCACCACTGTTGTCCAGCCTTAGGATTCGACGGCTCCTTGGAAGAGGTGAATGGATAGGTAATGCCTTCTACCTTATTTTGGAGTGCTTTCAGTTGTTCATCGTCATACATTGCCGACCAAATATATTCCTTGGGATTTGTTGAAGGGGTTAACGTTGCCTTGTTATGGGCAATTCCAATATATTTCTTGCCCTCAGGATTCTCACTGATCTCATTTCCGTTTACATCATCTGCATAGCGAATCCACGTATAAGTTGGCAGCCCATTTTGCCCTGGCGGTCCTTCTAATCCATCCTGTCCGTCCTGACCGATGATTTTAACCCAAAGACCATCATAATCTCTGGAATCATCTGAAGGCGTCGGCTGATTTAACCCGTATTTTATAGCCATATATGTTTTACCAAGAGGCATAGCGGAAATATTTTTTCCATTCTCATCATCAGCGTAACGAATCCACGGAAAATAGGTATCTCCTGATTTTATCGTCTGAATTTTATCAGCCAGATCTTGAAGCCGCTGATTGATCCCACTGGACTTTATCAAATAGTTTCCAAGAACTGCTGTCGCTTTCTTGTTAGATCTGGAACGCTCCAGTTTTAAAACTCTTGCCTGTAAATACAAATTATCTTCATCATCAACAATATTGACTGTATCACCAATTCGTACATCATCTGGAAGGAAAGCAATATCTACTTCATAATTGATCTCCGGCTCAGAACGTTTTCTCAGCTCCTTTACAGCCTCTGCGCAGAGCAGATCTTTATCTAATGTATCGTAGTTAAAATTGGCGACAATGTGTCCAACATTTGTCCCTGTTTCACTTAAATAACGGCTCCAGACTGACAATGCCTGTCTGTCCAGCAGGTACATCCCTTCTACGTAAAAGCGCCCATCATCATAGTTGTATCCCTGTAATGTAATTCCTTCAGAATCGCCTTCGGTTTTTCCTCCGTAAACTCTGAAAGCTGTCGCAAGATTTTCTATCGTTTCTTCTGTAACGATATTATCGATATCTCGGTTGAGTCGTAATTCAATTTGTGTTTCATTTCCCCGTTTTTGAAAAATGTCGATATATTTCCTGACAACTTTCATTCCTTTTATCTCAAACCGAAAGGAAAATTCTGCTTGATCAAATGCTTCAACAATTGCCAATAAACGTTTTGTCGCTGTCTCTTCATTAGAAAATGGCAGTTTCTTTTGAAGTGTAGAAACTTCATTTTGACCAATTTCAAATCCTGAATCATAAATTGCACGATTAATGTAATAGGAAATCGGCTGTTCTTTGGCAGGCTCACTCCACTGGTCCACCACTTCGTTAAGAAGATCTAATCCCGCATCTTCGGCATAAATGAATACTTCTCTGTTTTTCCTGTTTTTTTCTTTTCGAATAATCGTATAAAAACGAATCTGCTTATCTTCGTCCTGCATTAACAGGTAATTACCGATTTGAGTTAAGCGGTTGATTTCTGTCAGATTATCTTCAATAGATAAATAGCCAGTAAGAATAGAAGACCCCTTTTCAATTTCCTGTGACTCCGTGTCATCATAGAATTTTAGTGCCTTTGGTAAAGTTCCTGTTGAAGCCATTCCCAAGATGGAAAACTTTCTATCCGCAAAATATAGAATCATAAGAACACCTCATTAAAGCTGATTTTCATCTCCGGCTTCTTTGAAAACTCAGAGTACAGACAATGAATTTGATTTTCCCCTGTCTTCAGCATAAATTGTTCCCAGTCATTTCCAAGTGCTCCCAGTCCAGGTGTTTCCAATCCATTCAATAAAACCGTTCCCTTCCCAGTATCAATAGAGAGAACATCATACTCACCAAACTTGTTGGGAATATCAATCCATTTCTCCACATTATGCTTTTGGAATCTGCAGGAAGTATATATATTCACCGCCATTGCCGGAAGTGTCTTCCATTGTGCCGCATAAAAAGTAATGAATTTTCCTTCAAGATTTGCTGCAGCAGAATTATTGAAAGAGAATATCCCAGAAGGAGTTGTAAATGTAAATTGATTATTAAATTTATCCACCTTCCATGAACCTCCCCACCAGCCGGTAAGCATGTTTCCGGTAAAGGATTTTGAAGGTATCTCCTTCACAACCTGTCCGTTAATAACCAGACAACATGTCATCTCATGCGCACTTGTATTACTTTTTACAAAAATAATACCAGCAACATTTTTACCCTCTGGAGTGTTTACCAGCCATTGCTGCATCCCAGCTTGTTCAACAGAGCCCGAGATAAAAAATTGACCGATTTCAAAGGTCCAGTTTTTGGCAGTATCTTTCCCTTCACTATCCGGTGTAAACGGGCGGGTAATAGATGGGCCATGCCAGCCTTCACCTGTTCCATAACTTATTGTTCGCAGACTTGGAAATTTTTGCCCAGCCCAAGGATCATAACTAATGTTATAGACATCGTAGGATAAACCGCTGCCACTTTGCTTGCACTCCATTCCCTTATATTGAACAACAAAGCCTTCGTTTGTACGCCACTTAGATTTTGCAAATGTATCCTCCCAAAAGTTAACTCCGCAAATATCAATAATGCCATATTCTGATTTCTCGTAGGCAACGCCGTTGACTTCATCAGGATCGCCAAATTGGAGTAACGCTCCTTCATCATTAATAAAGCCGACAAATCCATTATCGGAAGTCATCTGCACCTCTATCTTCGGAAATGACTCAAATGTGCCAGAATTATAAATGTCCAGAACATCTTTTTTACGGTTGGTTGCTTCCTTCGCCTGAACACTGTATGCAACTCCATCCGGAATCTGCCAGGTAATCGTGCCGAACCCTAGGAATCTTTTTTCCGAAACATCAATATCTCCGGTTGGAAGAGCCATATAATATTTATCTGGCTCATCTGTAAAAATTAATTGTGCCGGTTCGGATACATTCAGTATCCGAGCCAGTTCTCTTCTTTTATTTATTAAATCATTTCTTACTACAAAGGGCATCTCAATGATCTTTTCATCCAGACTATAGCCGGTATATCGTTTGAAATGGTGGGCTCCCACCTGCAGCGTATGATTCGTTCTTGTTGTGCCGATTCCCCGGCGGAAGTCTTCTGTCACCCTTAAATAAGGAGACAAATCAACTCCATTAAAAATCACTGTAAAATCATTCAAATTCTCTCGCCTCCTAATCTTGCATCTGCGCGATTGATCCGGTCAATTTCAGGCTTCATAAACTTAGCTGTTCCTTTAGCAATTTCACGACCATCCGCTTCAAAAGTTGCTTCAAAATACATCGGCGGTTGATTGTTTCCATGGGTAGATACTGCCGAATCATATTTGGCAACCAGCGCACTTGAAGCAGCACCTGTATGAAGCAGTTCAGGATTGGCACTGAGATTCATCATACCTAATTCATTGTTTAATTTTGTACTCAGCATATTTGAAAGATCTGCATTTGGCACTGCATCAATCGTTGCCGCTTCAGCCAGTTTCTTAGACAGTTTTGAGACAGGAGCAATCATTGCTTCAATTCCAGCACCAAATCCTTCTCCTGTCCATTCGCCCATCTGAATCATTACCTTGGAAGGTGAAGCGATTCTCAACCATTTTTTTACCGTATCCACTGCCCCTTTTGCCAAAGCAGCTGCTTTTTCTTTAACTTCCGTTATCATGTTGTCTATCCCATTAATAAAGCCCATTGTCAAATCCACGCCAGCATTTTTCATATCCTTAACAAATCCGGTTACTCCATCAATGACTGAGCGGGCAATTTCTCCGGCTTTTGTACCAGCTTCACTAATTTTCTGACCAATCCCGTTAATTAGATTTGTAATCAGTTCGATTCCTTTTATAAGCATCTGTCCTAGGAACTCACCAATTTTTGAGAGAATCCCCAGCATAAGATTTCCTATCGCTCCGAGTAATTGCCCGAGCATGCTCAGCAATCCGGTAATTAATGCCGTAATTAATTGCACGCCGACAGACAAAATTCTTGGCAGATTTTTTATCAGCGTAAAAACTAGTGCCGTTAATAACATAAATGCTGTGGCAATGAGTTGCGGCAGAACTGCAATCAGACCTTCAATTAATGCCCATACCAGAGTAATGCCTACTTCAATGATTTGTGCCCGGTTTTCTATCAGCGTAAAAACTAGTGCCGTAAGGATTGTTACCGCTGCCTCAAGCAGAGCTGGCAGGACTTCGAGCAGACCGGCTATAATTGCCAGCAGAATTTTTATTCCAGCATTCAGCAACATCGGTAAATTTTCAATTAAAAGTGCAACAAATGTCGTTACAATAACAATGACTGCTTCAACGATAAACGGCAATGCAGTCATCAGACCTTCAATCAGAGCATTTAACAGGGCCACCCCTGATTCAACCAATAGTGATAGATTTTCCAAAATAGCTGTAAGTAATCCTGTAATAATCCCAATTCCGGCATCAACCAGCCCTGGCAGCATCCCTGCAATTCCTTCAATTAAACCTGTCAGCATCGCTGCACCTGTCTCAATAAATGAAGGAAGCATATTGATGATTTCCATAATAACGTTCATAATTGATTCGACTACCATCGTTAACAATTCTGGAACAGATATTCCCATTCCTTCTGCAATTGAGGCAATCATTTTAGTCCCCATAATCAGCAATTTGGGAATTCCTCCCAAAATAAAACCTATAATTGTCGGAATTAGGTTTTTAAATATTTCTAAAAGACCGGACATATCTCCACTTTGAAAAGCTTGAAGAATGGCTTCTTTAAAAAGAGACAGCTTTTCGGTCACTGTCCCCAAAATGTTTTTAATGAATTCAAAAACAACTGCCATTCCTCCTCTTAACATTTCAGAGTTCTGGTAAGCTGACGTAAAGGCTTCTATTACCGAAGCTCTAAAATTCTTAACTTTTTCTATTACAACTGCCGTAGCTACTTTTAAGTATTCAAAGACAGCCTGCACAACATTTCTAAATGTTTCTGAACGCTGATAGGCTGTATAAAGAATCACGGCTAATGCGGTAATCGCCGCAACAGCTAAAAAGATCGGACTTGCCAGAAGACCACCTGCTCCACCAACACCCATCAGCATAGTTTTAAATCCTCTGAGTGCACTGATTGTCGGACCGATCGCTGTCGTTATTGAATTAACAATCAAAATTGACTTCAGTGCAGCTGCAAAAACCACCAGCGCTCCGGTAACTGTATAAACAATAGCTGGATATCTATTTAAAAAATCCGCAAAACGGTTCACCACATCTGAAGCAACCTCAATCATTTTTGTAAACGGCTCCAGTAGCGGCTGCCCAAATGCTGCTTTTATATTTTCCACTGCCTCCTTCCATCTTTGCATAACAGCAGAAAAATTGTCCTGACCGCTTGCTTCGGCAGCCGCATTAAAAATAGATTTCAATGCATTGTTCAATTTTTTCGAGACTATTCCTGCCGTATTTAAAGACTCTGCAGACAGTTGCGTCATTCGGTCTATTAGCACTTCGACTTCACTTGTTGCATCACCTGTGTCCACTTCAACCATTACCGACTCAACCAACTGAAGGTCGTTTAGCCGTTGTTCAAAAGCATCCAGCACACTGTCAGCTCGTGAAGAGTTAACAGCCAGTGCTACGCGTATTTCTTCCATACTCATTTTCTTTCACCTCGTTTCTGTTTTTCTTCGTACCAGCGTCTTCTTTCCACCAAATCCATTGCTTCGAACACAGCTGCCTCATGATTTGTTTTTAACGCAACAGCTTTTTTCGCTTCAAGAATCTGCTGCCTTTCCTCCATGCTGCATTTTTCAGGAATCTTCATCCTCCGAATATCAATGACTTTTCTGAGCTTCGTCTGTTCACTTAGACCAGATAGCAACACTGAAAATTCTTCCCAGTGCATTCTCCCTCTTTCCTCCATCAGATTAATTCCATAATCCTGACGAAAACTGGCATAAATATACGGAGTATCTTCAATCAAATCGTAATACTTTGTCTCAGGCGGACGCTCTTCAATCAATACATTTCCCATTAAGTCTTTATTTTCTCCGGCAATATTTTTGACTTCACCAAAAATCTTTTTCAAAATAACAGTAAACAACTGTTCTTTTTGTTCCCATGGAATCATTTCCAGTTCTTCTTCCGTAAGATTTCCCAGCATTACCAGTGCTAAAAGAACTTTGAAATGCTCACTTTCCTCTTCATTTTGAAACACCTCATACCATCTGAGTACACTTGAAAACTCAAGATTCAGCTGATAGTGATTTCCGGCTATTTCTACCTCGTCATTTAAGCCCCAGGCCAATGAAAGTGTCATTGTTCATCACTTCTTTTTCCCGTCAACAAATTGCTGCAGTTTATTTTTTTCCTGAATAGCCCGATATTGCTCCATTACCCCGATAAATGCATCAAGGATGGCTTCGGCATCTTCCCCAGCTTTTTCATAGAGTTGGTTAAATGCATCTTTTCCAAGAACTGTATCAATTGCTTTTTTGATGATCTTGATAGTTTTTTCGTAAACAGCTGTTTCTGAGATTTCATCCGAAGTATCTTTCAATTCATCGGCTTGCTTCAAAAGTACTTTTTGTTCTTCTTCCAGACTTGCCAGTACCTGACGATATTCCTTTCTTTTACGATCACTGGTCAGTAATTTAAACTCCAAACCGCCTATATTTACTGGAATAAAACCATTGCTTAAACTGACATTGATTTCTTTATTATTTTTGATTTGCTTTGACATATATTTTCCTCCTCCATGGATCTGTTTAGAACGTAATGGAAATGCAGAAACTCAGTATTGAAGTCTGAATATTCTGATTTTTTATCCTGATATTCTGTTTCTGCATTTCCACAGTGCATGTGATAGTACGTTACCTATCACTATTACCTAGTGCTCTGACCAACTTAGAAATTACACTAAAAGATCGTCTATAAATGATGTTCAATAGTCGAATTTTTTAACTTATATATTTCAATGACAAGAACGAGCAGCTTCAAAAACAGCTGGATAGTTGCCCACGCATTTCCAAGTAGATACAAGGATTTCCCACTTTTACAAGAACAGCTGGCGAGATTGCCAATCCTGCTTTGTCAGTTTCACTTGTGTAAGAACATTTAGTGAAATGATATGCGTGACCTCTATAAATATTCCTTGAATAGAGGCTAGCTCATCTAGGAGTATTAGCAGGATGGTATTCAATACTACTGGATATGCCTCACATTTCTTGGTATAGAAGCGTAGCTTAGGTTTAAATCAGTCGATACACTGGTTCTGCTTTTCACTGGCTGACAACTATGCTTTTGTATCTTTTGGTAGTCCGTTAAATGAAATCGTGCATTCAAAATTACCTCGCATATTTGCGTCTCCACCAGTATGAATAATTCCTGTTAGTGTTGATTTTCCTTCACGAATTCGTCCATCAGGTTCTGTATGACGGAAATAAATCAAACGGCCATCTCCTGATTTAGACAGGCAGTCACGAACAAAGTCTTGTGCTGGATCATCTTTATAACGGCGGTGCCCTTTAAATGCATACGCACTTGTGACGCTAGTAACATCAATATTGCTGCCGCCTTTGTCTCCATAATAAGCATAAGTTTCTGTTTCTTCTTCAGTTGTCGGTTCTACAGTTTGGATTCCTGCTGCTAGTTCAAATAATTGCGGTTCAGTATCTCCTGTCGGTATGGGACCCACTTCATATTTATTCATCCAGTTTGGTGCAAAGCCTGTTGCTCCTGTCTCCGGTGCAAGTTTCATAAATGTTTGTTTGATCATCATTGTTCCTCCTAGTTTTTTTGAATTAATAGATTTGCTTTGATTTTGAGAATATAAATAAATTCTTCATTATCAGTTATTTCCAGTAACTGAGGTAATTGGACTCCTTCGCAGGAACGAAGGATAAAGCTGCCCGAATCACTTACCACAGTCAGGAGCTCTCCATTTATGTCAGGTCTGGGAAAATCGTCCAGCTCCTGATAAATAAGATATGATTCCTGTCGTGCCTTTTTCTGATCACTGTTTTTTATTGACACCTGAAAATTTACATTATAGTATCTGGAATGATCTAAAAAACGAATTTCTGTTTCTGATGGTTCATCCAAAATAGCTATACCTTTCTCCTGATTTGTCAATGGTCGAAAAATAATTTCTTTTTCTCCCTGCTTGTTCAGACTTGCTGAATCAATATCCAGCTGCTTCAATAAATATTCAGCAATTTTCTCATAAAAGTCCATCTCTTGTTTCCCAACTGCAGATACGGTTCTTTTGAATAAATACCTATACGTCTTTTTGGATGCTTTTCGTATATTGCTTTATTCAACAGAAAATTTATCCTCATTCTTTTTATGCTTTTCTTATTCGTTGTTCATAAATAATGTGTCAAAAACCTATCTACAGATGAACAGTTCCTTCATTTTTGGGCTTCCAAAAATGTCTTCTTCTGTTCCTTTAGGATCCTCCTTTCTCCCGACCAATCCGGCGCCGGTTCTCATCGGTAAATTAAGTCTATACCCAAAAGGCGATTTTAAACTTTCACTTTACTCCCAGAAGACCCTTGCTTTACTTTCACCAGTTGTCCCTCATCGTAAGATTCAGCAAAATGCAACAGCGCTCCATCCAGCTCCCGGTAAAATTTACTTTCACTTATATGGTAGTTTAAAGACAGAGCAACATTTGTCTCCTTATTATTTATATATTTGTCATAGATCAGCCGACGTTCAAATGCAGATAATTTATTAATCGCCGAAGCAATTTGCTTTAGTTCAACCTCTGCCAAAATTTTTCTTTCAACAACCTGTTCTTCCTTATGGTTCTTTTCATCCTCACCTAAGTCAAAATAATAACTTGCCGTAACTTTAGGTAGTTTTTCAGTTCTTGCCAACCGACTCAACTGAGGAAAAGTCCGCAATGTCAGGCGGGCATTTTGTTTCGTTTTTTTCTTATCAATTTCGGGGAAAATTAACATAACTTATATCTCCTTTAACTTATTTTTAGAACCAAGCTCAATGAATCTACTGTCAACATATAATTGAACCAGCTCTTTAACCGTAAATCTTCAATTCCAATAAATTTTTTTAGAAATTAGAAAGTATTATCTTCTTTACTTATCTACTATAACCGCTCTTATATACTCAATTTTCCTGATTTTTTCCGTTTTTTCTCTCTATTCAGAATATCCAAATAAAAAACAAGGTTTGAAATCATTAAGACTATATGTAACTTCTGAATTTAAAATAAATACAGCCTGATTTTGACAGGAACACTCAAAATAGGGCTTTATTGTATAAAAAATTTTAAGATAAACGGAAAAATACTTAGCTGCAATTCTGTTTCTTTGCTTCCTACTTTATTCACTTTACATGGATTCCCAACTGCCACACTCTGTACCGATATAGACTTGGTCACAATATTTTCTAATCCACCACATGATCTCCAATCGCAACTCTAGGCATAATACTAATATTCTTGCCAATCTAAACATAATTTCCAATTGCTACAGGGACCGACTGGACCATTAGGGTTAGAGGAGTTTTTCTGGAAAATCTTTTTTCTGCCTTCATCGGGTGAGGTACTGTACAAATATATCCCCCGAGGTCAATTAATGAATAAATTGACCGTAATCAACATAAAAAAGGACAGAAATATGTATATTTTCCCCTAAAGTTTCCAGCATTTTTTCAAGTTCTCTCATAGCAGCCGTTCACTTTTCATATTAGTTATTAAAATGTTTAAAAAAATAAAATTAATTATTTATAGATTGATATATATTTATATAAACCTATAAATTCCTGCTGTATTTAAAAGGTTGGGATAAGAACCCTCAGATTAAATACTTAATAGATTCTGCAATGAAATGCAAAAAAGGAGTGAATTTCTCCACTCCAAAAATACTTTTTTTTAGCTATTCTGTACTTTAGATTCTGCATTTGTTTTTATTTCAACTATAAATTAGCGACGATGCCCAGTACCGTGACTGGAAGACTGATTCCCCCCATGATGATATCCCCGACCTCTCATAGCTCCATTATGCATGGTATTCTGATTTTGGTTATTTTCTGGGGAATCTCCGGCATTTCTCTGATTATAATAACTGCAAGTACCTGCACAATTTGCCGCATGATTTCCTGTTCCATCACAAATACCTGTACCTGGCGGCTGATTTCCCTGAGTCGTACAGCTGCCATCGCAAATTTCATTCCAATGGCCCATCCCGTTACAGATACCTGCATTTTGAGTCATTGGCTGATTAGCATCTGGTTGAACCAAATCAACAGTTTGTTCAGATTCCTTTCTATCAATGGCCGTCAGTCCAGCATTTTCTTCTAATTTAGTTTGCTGTGGAATTGCCTGTTTTGTTGTTTCTGTCTGGACACGTACTGCTTCGTCTCTGCAAAATGCTATCAAACCGACTGTCTTTCTAGTCAAATTTGCTAATTGTAATCCGGACTTTTCTCGAAAAGCTGCTGCTTCAGCAGAAGATATTGCTGTCTGACCATTAACTATCGGTGCATAAAAGCCTATGAGTAAACACACAATCATTCCAATAACCACCATTAAACTTGTTCTCTTTTTCATTTTTCCTCACCTCATTTCTCTATCTACTTTACAGTGTAAAAAGAAGTTATGGCAGAAGTGTGACAAAAGAGCCGGCTTTTTCAACGGGTGTTCTCTATTGGTAAATAAAAAGTAACGACTACCTGGCATCCAGACTCATTGTCAATGGTAATTTCTCCCGAATGCCGTTGGATGATTTGCTGACAAATAGCCAGTCCCAAGCCTGTTCCCTCTTCTGAATTTATGCGGTTTCCTCTGTGAAACGTTTCAAATAACGCCTGAGAATCTATAGGGTTTATAGAGCCGCTTTGATTTTTGAGTTTAAAACAAAGCTGATTCTTAATCTTTTCGATACTTAACAGAATTTCTGAATTATTATTGCTGTATTTATTTGCGTTGTCCAGTAAATTTTTCATCAGCTGAGTAAGCCGGACGTGATCTCCATAAATGTAGTCAGGCTCTGTCAATTGATTGTCTATCTTTAATACCTGGCCTTTCTCCTTCAATTTCCAACGGTAAGCTCTGACTGCATCCTCTATAATTTCAAGAGGATCAACACTTTCCATATTTAAACTAAATTCTACAGATTGAAGTCTGCTTAATTCCAATAGATCATTGACCAGCCGTTCTAAACACCCTGCTTCTTTCAGCAATTGCTGATGATATAGTTTCAGTTCTTTCTGAGAAGTAACTAATTCATCCGTCAAAGCTTCCAGAGAGCTCTTCATCACCATTACTGGCGTTCTTAATTCATGAGAAATTTGTGAAAGAAATTCTTTTTCTCCCCGTATTTTATTTTCCTGCTCATTTTTTGCCTGCTCAAGTCGCTTACTTAAAATAGACAGTCGTTCAGCCAGTTCATTCAGTTCATCTTCTGTTTGGAACTTTAAAGCCGGAGGATACTTTTCATTAATTAATGCATCTGTATAGTTCTCCATCTCTCTGATTGGTGAAACAAAGTCTCTGGCCAGTCTGATCAACAGCAGAATACTGATAAGTAAAGCGATGAGCATACTGATAAGTAAAATTAAATAACCATTTGCCTGATTCTGATGAATACTGGCAACATCGGAGTACATCACAACAATACCGACCACTTGATTTTCCACAAGAATGGGCAACACCATCGTGATCGAAGATAATTGAAACAGACCTCCTTCTTTAATGGAAGCTGAGCTCTTGCTTAAATACACGCTTTCAATCAACTGATCGGCTGCTTCAGGCAACTCCTGATCTGTTGTATTTCCATGGTGACTATTTAAAAGCGCCTGCTTATTTTGATCAACTACCCAGACATAGTCTCCGGCAATTTGATTAATAAAATTCAAATAAGTACCATAACCCATCATCCCACTATGATTGTTTTGACCACTGCCCATTCTGGAAGAAAGTGTTTCTCCTGAAAAGTAATCAGCCAAGGTATTTTGAATGATTTCTCCTCTGTGACTTACTTCTTCCATATGGAGATCCTCGGTCTGCTTTGAAAAAATGACAGCAAACAACACTCCGATCATTATAGTCATCATAATTAGCAATGTGGAAACCAATCGAATGAGACGGCCTAATATACTTTTTTTCATTCCATCACCTCAAGCGCATAGCCTTCTCCCCAAATCGTTTTTATTTTACAGGAAGAACCCGCTGTTTTCAGCTTCACTCTCAATCGCTTAATATGACTGTCAACAGTTCTCGGATCACCATAATAATCCATTCCCCAAGCACTGTCCAAAAGATTCTCTCTTGTGAACACCTTCTTTGGATATTGAAGAAACAAGATTAAAAGCTCAAATTCCTTCTTAGTCAGAATAACTTTTGAATGACCTATCTTTATTTCTTTTGTCTTTTGATCAATAAAAATATTGCCATAAAAAAGAGCTGAATCCACAGTATTTTTTTCAAAATCAATTCTTCTCAGCAATGCCTTTATTCGTGCAACTACTTCCTTGGGCGAAAAAGGCTTCACAATATAATCATCTGCACCAATCTCCAAGCCAAGAATCCGATCTGCATCTTCAGACTTTGCAGTAATCATAATAATCGGCACAATAGAGGTCCTTCGAATTTTTTTACAGATGGTAAAACCATCAACATTTGGAAGCATAATGTCCAGCAAAATCAGATCTGCAGGCTCAGTTGGAAATAAATCCAATGCCTCTTTTCCATCATAAATATGCTTCGTTTCATACCCTTCCTTTTGCAGATATTTTTCCAGAACATCAACAATTTGATGGTTATCTTCAATAATCAAAATCTTTTGCATTCGTCTCTCCCTTCTGAAACCCAGTCCTTTTCCTTTCCACTCCAGTAAAACTGCTTTTTTCTCATTATAGTTGAAAAGAAGGAGCTTTACATCAGTAACTAATGAGAATCGATTTCAGTCCTTTCAGATAATTCCGCCCTTAAATAGAAGTAATCCAACATTCTAAATCTTTAACAGCTTCTTCTCCGCTTTTCTCTTAATAAATCAATTCGATACTTAAACCCAAATAATCAAAATTCTTTTCGTATTTTTTTGAATTTACCCCCAATTTTTGACACTAATACAGAAAAGCATTGAACTAACAATATTTCGAAGTATCCTTCATTTATTTAGAAAACAGCTTCTGTAACTGCTGATATAATAGGCTTTTTAGTGAAAAACGGGGAAATTCAAAGTATTTTTGATTGACAATCATTTACAACTCTAATATTATAGATAAAAAGACTCTTTAATAACTTTTTATCATTTTCACTCATAATAACTAATGAAAGTGGTGAACGCAATGAAATACACAAAAGCAACAAACTACGCACTCCATATTATTGCTTATCTAATCAGCAGCAAATCTCAGGAAAAGTCCTCCATATACACTTTGGCAGAACAGTTCAAGCTTTCTCCCACATATTTGTCCAAAATTTTGACACAACTGACAAAAGCCGGACTGGTCAGTTCGACACCAGGAGCAAAAGGCGGTTATCAGCTGGCTGCTCCTAAAGAAACGATTTCCTTCCTCGATGTCATTCAGGCAGTTGAGGGAAGAGCACCTCTGCTTGTTTGTGATATGTCTGTGAATCACAATTGTGTGATTCAACAAGTTATTACTAATGCTGAAAAGGAAATGAATAACTTTTTAGCTGAAAAAAAGATTATTGATATTCTTTAACCAAGCTGTTTTTTTCAACGATTCATCAAAATCATTTTATTCAAAGGAGATCTATTTATGAATCATTCACATCATCCAACCAATCCTGACTTCTTTCAAAAAAAAGTTGCCAATCTTGAACAGCATCGCATTGAAACTATTACGTTTGAAGAGATTGCAGCACTCTTGGCTATCCAATCAACAGATAAAATTGCTGATTTAGGTGCCGGCACCGGATATTTTACATTTCCACTCGCTGAAATTGCAGAAACCGTTATTGCTGTTGATTTAGATATGCAAATGCTGGCATATATCAAAGAGAAAATGGAAAATCAGCAAATGTCCAATATTAAACCAGTACATTCTGCTTTGACAAACCTCCCCTTAGAAAATCATTCTGTTGATAAAGCCTTAGCTTCAATTGCCTTGCATGAAATTCCGGAGCTTTCTCAGGCACTGGATGAAATTAAACGTATCCTAAAGTCAGGCGGTTATTTTCTTTGTGTGGAAATTGAAAGAGATGTGACGGGCACTCATAACCATCCCCGAATCACACAGGAAGAAATGAGGAAGTATCTGTTGGAAGCTGGTTTTACAATTATCGATGAAAGAATTCCAACTAAAGGAATTTACGCCATTACTGCACAAATCTGACAAATTAGAAAAACAGACTATTATGTCAAGCTGTTTTTTATTATAATCGAGCTAAGCAGACTGCATTCTGATTGCTTCAATTAAATAAATAGTCAGAGAACGGAAAAGGATGGATGACAAATGAAAACAGCAAGAATCAGCAGTATCATTGATTTGACCGAAGGCGGTTGTAATGCCTGCGGAATTATAAAATGTGAGTCCTATACACTGACAATGGACGGTTTGGAGACACCTTTGGAGGAATTAACAGTGAGTACACTTGTCATGACTCTGGCTCTGAAAAGCGGTTTTAAACAGGAAATGAAGATGGCGCTTCTTGATGACTATATTTCTTTTACAAAAGGAGATCTTGAGGTGAAACTGTTTGAAGATTATGATCGACTCACTTATAAAAGTGCAGCTGCAGAAATGAACACACGGGATCGTATTGCAGATACACAAGAATTAACAGAGACAGCAAATAATATTCTGACTACTCTGTTTCAAATAGAAGCTATTGCTTTTGAGTATTAAATACGTCCTTAAGCTATTTATTGATCGACATCCTTTTGTCGATCTTTTTTTGTAAAACTTTTTCTCTAGAGAGCAAAAGGAAGGCATCTTTATCTGAAAATCACTTTCCAGATAAAGACACCTTCCTTAATTATTCAGTTATTTATTTTTTTCTATGTTAGTTGCGAATCATATAGTCAAATGCTCCTAAAGCAGCCGTTGCCCCTGATCCCATAGAAATAATAATTTGTTTATAAGCGCTGTCAGTACAATCACCTGCTGCAAATACCCCCGGCAAACTTGTTGCACCGCGTTTGTCAACAACGATTTCACCCATTCTTGTAAGCTCCAGTGTATCTCCAAGCCAATCTGTATTTGGAACCAGACCAATCAGCACAAAGACACCTTGAACCTCCAGATGAACTTCTTCATTAGTTTCACGATCTGCATACGTAATACCATTTACTTTATCTGTACCCGTGATTTCCTTCGTCTGAACATTTTTCAAGACAGTTACGTTTGGTAATGAGTATAAACGATTCTGAAGCACTTGATCTGCTTTCAATTCAGGCATAAATTCAAGAACAGTAACATGTTTTACTACTCCAGCCAAATCAATAGCCGCTTCGATTCCAGAGTTTCCTCCACCAATAACGGCAATATCTTTGCCTTCAAATAACGGACCATCACAGTGCGGACAGTAAGCCACACCTTTGTTCTTAAATTCCTGCTCACCGGGAACACCAACATTACGCCAACGGGCACCTGTTGCAAGAATAGCCGTTTTACTTTTCAGAACCGCTCCGTTTTCAAGGGTTACCTCAACAAAATCTTTTTTCTCCAATTTAGCCGTTCGCTGAGATTTCATCACATCTACGGGATATTCATTCACATGCTCTTCTACCTGAGCCATCAGCTTCGGACCTTCTGTATATTTTGTTCCAATAACATTTTCAATACCCAGTGTTTCCAGAACCTGTCCGCCAAATGTTTCAGCAACAAGACCGGTACGGATTCCTTTGCGGGCAGCGTAAATAGCTGCGCTGGCTCCGGCAGGTCCTCCTCCGATAACCAAAACATCATAAGGATCTTTCCCTTCAAATTCAGAAGCATCTGCTGGACCGGCAGCTTTTTCAAGAATCTGTTCAATCGTCATACGTCCGCTTGAGAATTCTTCCCCATTTAACAAGACAGTCGGTACAGCCATGATTCCTTTAGCTTCCACTTCCTCTTTAAACATACCGCCTTCAACCATTGTATGTGAAATTTTAGGATTCACAACACTCATGATATTCAGTGCCTGAACAACATCCGGACAGTTATGACAAGTCAAACTCACATACGTTTCAAAATGCAGTTCCTTGTCAATGCTTTGAATCTGTTTGATTATTTTCTCATCAACCTTAGGCGCACGTCCGCTGACCTGCAGTAAAGCAAGAACCAGAGAAGTAAACTCATGTCCTAAAGGAAGTCCTGCAAAAGCAACACCGCTTCCTCCATCTGCACGATCGACAGCAAAGCTTGGGGTTTTATCAAGCTGAACTTTTTCCATGGAAATTTTTGGAGACATTGAAACAATTTCTTCAACAAGTTCCAGCACTTTTTGAGAATTTTCATCAGAACCGATGCTTGCTTTCAACACAATATTATTTTCTAAAAGCTCAAGATATTGAGCCAATTGACCTTTAATTTCTGTATCTAACGCCATTTGAATCCTCCTTAAATTTTACCTACAAGATCAAGGCTAGGCTTCAGAGTTTCTTCGCCCTCTTTCCATTTTGCAGGACAAACTTCACCTGGATTTTTACGTACGTATTGTGCAGCTTTAACTTTATCGATCATAATACTTGCATCGCGACCGATGCCGTCTGCATTGATTTCCACTGTTTGAACCACGCCATCAGGATCAACAAGGAATGTTCCACGTTGTGACAGCCCTTCCTCTTCATCCAATACATCAAAAATACGAGAAATCTTTTGACTTGGGTCACCAATCATAATGTATTCAATTTTACCAATCGCTTCTGATTGGTCATGCCAGCCTTTATGAACAAAATGAGTATCTGTAGAAACAGAATAAACTTCTACGCCCAGTTCTTTCAATGCTTTGTACTGATCCTGTAAATCTTCCAGTTCGGTAGGGCAGACAAAAGAAAAGTCAGCAGGATAAAAACAGAAAATGCTCCACTGACCTTTTAAATCTTCAGAAGATACATCGATAAATTCCCCCTGATGATATGCTTTTGCAGTAAATGCTTCAACTTCTTTTCCAATTAATGACATATAAAATTCCTCCTAAAAGTATTTGTATTGAGAATACGTAATGTAAATGATACCTGAAACTTCATGATTCAATTTTTGAAAAATGAAATTACAATTAAAATTATCAATGTTCTGCCATAAAAAGTCAAGAGGTAATTATAATTGTTAAAAACTTATAATTATTCTAATTTACAGATTCAAAAACCTTTAAATACAGAATTTGTGAAATATTAATCATAATTAACAAGAAAGCTCCATTCTCAATTACACCTTTTTTTATTCTCTTTTTCTCATATCTTTTTATATTAAAAACTCTCATTTACCAAGCTTTGACTATTTTACTATATTTTACTTAGTGTAATTTTCAACATTCCACAGTCCATTCAAACCAAGATAAACATATTCTCCTTCAACAACTGCTTTCGATGGAATTGGTTCAGCAAATTTTTTCGGTATTTTGACTGTAACTGCATCTTCTTTCAGAAAAAAATAAACCCCAAAAGCTCCTAATAGAAGCATTCTGAAAACCCACAAATAATCATTTTGAGTGGTATCAATAACCAAATCAAAAACCACTGTCTTATTTTCAATTCGGTAGATAGCTTTGAGTGAATGAAGCGGCGTTTTCTAACTCCAAAACAAAACGGTATTTGGTGAAGCAACAAGTCTTTCATAATATTTTTCCAGCTCTTTCAACCTAGGCTGATCATTCAAATAAGTTATTTGATTCTCTATATAAATGTAATGTGGCTATTGATTAAACTGCTTCCACAGTCCATCAAATATATCTCCATCCAGTCCCATAACCTTGACCTTATTTGGATACGCCGATGTAATCATGCGATTATCTCCCTCTTCTGAATTTTAGTATGTATTTCTTTTATTTTATCATGTAATTTATTTTTTATAGTCGTCAATAAAAAAATACGTTACATACAGAAATCCTGCATCTCCCGCACTTCTCTTAAAGTTGGAAAGGAGCACATTCAGTTTCTAAACTTCACAATGAATGACAAATTTATTTCCCTCTATTGCTAATCAGCGCTTCAATTTCTTCAAAGCAATAGATTCTTGGTTAGCTATAATACATCATCACATCTTACATTTCCCAACAGGCTATGATAGACTTATTTTGTTAAAATAAATCATTTTCTACAGATTTTTTTAGATACTCGACTATTCAAAAAATATTTACTAAATGAGGTGCTTGATATTTGGAACCAAAAGATCTGCGAACCATTTACCCGGATGCTGAGCGGCATAATTATCCGGCAATTGATCCAGCTTACTTATCAATTCCTACCGATAGCGGCTATCTCTGGCTTTTAAAAAAGAAACTGTCAGAGAAAGAACAGCTATTACTGGCATTGCTTTCCAAAGAAGTTCCCTCTTCTGGAAAATCAACTAACAGTCTCTGGTATCAAATTTTATTTCGGCAGAAGAGAATTGAAAAAGAAGGACATTTTCGTGTGATTCAAATCCAGCTGCAGCTGCCTGATGATTTCCTGATTGATGCATGGAAAGAACATATTAATGGGATTTTTTCGCATGCTGAAGATTCTCTTTTCTTAACACCTCAAAGTGCTTTGCTCATTGAAAAACAAGCAGAGTATACATTAACGAAAGAAGAGCTCGAAGGGATTTTCCTGACACTGGATGATGATTTTGGGACACTCAGCTCTGTATTTATCGGAGGCTTTCATGGCAGTACCTCTGCATTCCCTGCTCTTTTTGAAGAGGAACAAACGATTTTTCGGGAAGAATCTCATTTGATGAACAGGCAAAGGGTCTTTGATATTTCTGATGTAGCGCTGCATTATTTTACCAAGGATGCACTGGCAAAAAGCAGCCTAATTCTATCAATGAAAGAAGAATGGGTAATTGATGAAGAGATGAAGGAAATCATATATATATTATGGCGCAATCAGGGAAATATCAGTTCAACTGCCAAAGAACTGTTTATGCACCGGAATACTTTACAATATCGGCTGGAAAAATTCCAGGAGAATACCAGCCTGCAATTAAAAAATACAGATGATTTAATTCTCTGTTTTTTATTACTAAACAGCTGAATAACACGATCGTACAGGAATAATCTGCTTGTACGATTTTTTTGTATGTTCTGAAAACCCCCAGCTATGCTGGGGGTTCTTGAGAGCTTCCAGCGTGGTAGTAAAAAAGCCTCCTAAACTGATAAGATGAAGTTGGTTTCCCGACCACCACATCAAAAGTTAAGGAGGCACCTCTATGAAAAAGGCTAACGAAAGTTTATCACACACTGTCTGGAAATGTAAGTATCATTTAGTATTCGCACCAAAATATAGAAGACAGATCATTTATGGAAAGTACAAAACAAGTATAGGGGAAATATTGAGAGAGTTATGCGAGAGAAAAGGAGTTGAGATACTTGAAGCAAATGCATGTAGAGATCACATTCATATGCTGGTAAGTATTCCACCTAAACTAAGTGTTTCTCAATTTATGGGGTATTTAAAAGGAAAAAGCAGTTTAATGATTTTCGATAGACATGCCAATCTAAAATACAGATATGGGAACCGAAAATTTTGGTGTAGGGATTATTATGTGGACACAGTAGGGAGAAATAAAAAACAGATAGAAGAATACATTCGTAATCAATTACAGGATGATTTAGTAGCAGATCAACTGACCTTGTTTGAGGAGATTGATCCGTTTACAGGAAAAGCAAACAAAAAGAAGTAAGAAAGGGCTCCTTTAAGGAGTCGTGAGTAATTGTGGTGCTAGCGGGAGACCTTTCTTCAGTGGGCCTTTCAGGCTCTGGCCGGTAATAGAGGCTTTCAGCCGCAGAGCAAACCTCCAGTTCACACTGGAGGTTTTGATTGTTCCTCATATTTCTCAGCCAAAATAATAAATTTTTCCCTACCTGCTGCTCACTGTTTTACTGATGAACAATCCTTTAAAATCCAATCTGAAAAAGTATTTTTCTCTGTTTCGGCAAATTGACGAAAATCTGTCCAATTTCTTGGGCAACCTACCCTTGTTGGCAGATACCGCTTTCATATATACTGAATTCATCCAAAACAGAGAGAAGAGGAAAAAAGAATGGTAGAAATTGCTTTAAAAAACATTTACAAAAAATATGACAACGCTGAAAATTACTCAGTGACAGACTTTAACTTAGATATTGCAGATCGTGAATTTATTGTTTTTGTTGGACCTTCCGGCTGTGGTAAATCAACAACATTACGGATGATTGCCGGCTTAGAAGACATCTCTGAAGGTCAGCTGATTATTGGCGATAAAGTTATGAACGATGTTGCGCCAAAAGATCGTGACATCGCAATGGTATTCCAAAACTATGCATTGTATCCCCATATGACCGTTTTTGACAATATGGCATTTGGACTGAAATTGCGGAAATATGACAAAACAGAAATTAAAAAACGTGTAGAAAATGCCGCTGAAATTTTGGGTTTAACGGAATATCTGCAGCGTAAACCAGCGGCTTTATCAGGTGGTCAGCGTCAGCGGGTTGCTCTGGGACGTGCGATCGTTCGGGATGCAAAAGTCTTTCTGATGGATGAGCCGTTATCAAACCTGGATGCAAAATTACGTGTTGCCATGCGCGCAGAAATTGCTAAATTGCACCGTCGTCTGGAAACAACAACGATCTATGTGACCCATGATCAGACAGAAGCGATGACCATGGCTGACAGAATCGTTATTATGAAAGACGGTCTTGTTCAGCAAATCGGTTCTCCTAAAGAAGTATATGATACCCCAAATAATATTTTTGTGGCTGGATTTATCGGTTCACCGGCAATGAACTTCTTCAATGTTACGCTGAATAACGGTATGATTTCTGATGGAAATGACTTCAATTTAAGATTACCTGAGGGGCAAAACAAGATGCTGGTTCAAAAAGGTTATGAAGGGAAAGAAGTCGTGTTCGGTATTCGTCCTGAAGATATCCACAGCGAGCCTTTAGCATTGGAAGCAGCACCTGAAACAGTGATTCGTTCTGAGATTGTCGTTTCAGAGTTACTGGGTGCCGAAACAATGCTTTATACCAGAGTAGGAAAACATGAGTTTATTTCAAAGGTAGATGCACGCGAACTGCATACGCCGGGTGAAACAATTAAATTGGCATTCAATCTTAATAAAGGACATTTCTTTGATAAAGAAACGGAACAAGTGATTAAGTTGCCTTAAATAAATTATTTTGAAGAGGGACTGCGATATAAGTCCCCGTCCCCCCCTATAAAATGACTGAAATCAGTTTATAGGGGGGATTTTAGGTACCCCCAGCCCTTAATAATTATAACCGAATAAACGGTGTTCCACCTCTGTACGCTTCACTGCACATACAGTTCTGCCAGACCAAGAGAGAGCTAGCTTCATTTAAGGAATATTTATCGACAGCATACTCTATCTATGCTGGAAGAAACGGCATGAAGAAGCTTTGACATAGCCTTAGCTCTTTACAACAACCTATTTGTGCAAAAAAGTCTGTTCAAACCTTTCATTTCAGCATCTGAATGGTTAACAGTTTGCAGTCAATTTTTTTAAGTCAGCGAAATAAATTTCTAAATAGTCAAAGAGAATACCTTTCGTTTAATTTGTCACTTTGACGAAAAAACAAGTGACTTCTTGTGCACTCTACCATTGTTGTCCTGCAGCGTTTTCATCTATACTTAAGGTAGCCAAACGAACCATTAAATTTTATCATTTGGTCCCCTTAGACCTTCTTGCTTCGGCAGAAGGTCTTCTTTTTTATACTTTAACTTAAGAACATAAATACCGACATTCGTTACAAAAAACCTAACTGGCAGACTGCTCGATAAATAGATAAAGAAATTAGAGCGTGTCTGAAAACAATAGAGAGAACCGAATTATCAGTTCTACTGATGTAGGAATGGTAGACGTACTGAGAATGAACTTGATTTTATTTCATAAAATCAATGCATTGAATCGAAAGTAAGAACTTGCTTCTACGCTTCTTCGAATGTTCGTCGCATGTCTTAGGGGCATACAAGAACTTGCTTCTACAAATGATCGTCACATGTCTTTAAATGGACGCGTTTGTATCGAGAATCGAGCATTGTGAGACTCATAGCGACAGGGATTTTCTACGAGTATATAAACTTCTAGTAAAATTGCCAGTCCCACTTTTGTAGGAACCGTTAGCGGGATAGTATGCAAAACGACAATCTCATGAACATTTAGACCTTCAATCTTAATCACCACAAAGGCATACAAAGACTGAAACACCGTTTATTCGGTTTTAGGGGGCTGGGACCCTCTTTAAACGGAACTAGCTCATATCTATTTTTTTCGAGAAAACTCATTCCTAGAGTTCTCAGACTAGTCCTGATCGTAGACTTAAAAATGGACAAAAAATGATCGTTCATGGTCTTTAGCAAACTGAACGATCACTTCTTTTGATTTTAATCTTGCTGCTGTCTTAAACAGCCTTGCTTAATTGAACAGCCTTCCATTTCTCCTTGAAGGATACTGTAAATTCAGTAATTTTTGTAACGTTGAGCTTGGTATCTTAAAAATCAGACATACTAATGTTGAGTTCTACAAACTCTCTCCGTTCGATGCAATTACTTCTTTATACCAGTAGAAACTATCTTTTTTATATCGATTTAACGAACCCTTTTGAGTTTCATCTTGATCAACATAAACAAATCCATACCGCTTTTGATACCCATTCAACCAGCTGAGGAGATCAGTATATGACCATGTACAATAGCCTAAAACGGTAACACCATCAGTAATTGCTTCCTGAATAGCATGAACATGATGTTTCAGATAATCAATACGATAATCATCATGAATCTCTTTCTCCGTTGTCAGTTTATCATATTCTCCTAATCCATTTTCTGTAATTAGAATCGGCATACGATAACGGCTGGTCAACCTTCTTAAAGCAATTCTTAAGCCCTGAGGATCAATTTCCCAATCCCAATTTGTTCGTTCAACAAAAGGATTCTCAACACGCTTAAACACACCTGGAAGCCCTGATTCTTCTGAAGATCCTTTTTCACCAGTCGTATTCATTTTCCCCATACCAACACCATCCAGCGGATTGAATGCTGCTGTATTTGTTTGATAATAATTGATACCGATAAAATCCGGTTTCCCACTTTTCAGCAGCTCGATGTCCCCATCTTCAATAACCGGTGCAAGTCCCTGCTCTTCCAAATAATTTAAAGCGGCAATTGGATACTCACCAAAGACGTATACATCCAACCAAAGATGCGCATTCAAATCCTCTGAGTCCTCCGCTGCCAAAACATTTTTAGGATCGCTGTTAAAGGAATAATTGGGACTATAAGCAAAGCTTGGACCAATCATACCTGGCATATCCATATCGTGAAAGTTTTTGATAACGGCAGCATTTGCAAGATTCGCGAAATGATTTACCTGATACATTCTTTTTGGGTCCTGTACTGCAGGTGGATGGCTTGCCAGCAGATAGCCATGAGCTACGAAAATATTCTGTTCATTCAAGCTGACCCAATGCTTTATTTTCCCTTTGAAAGTTTCAAAAAGCACCGCTGCATAGTTTGTAAAATCATCAATAATCTTACGTGATTCCCATCCTAGATACTCATCTTGAAGTGCTTGAGGAAGATCCCAATGATACAATGTTAAAATCGGCTCAATTCCGTTCTCAAGTAATTCATCTACTAAGTCAATATAGAATTGGAGCCCGGGACGATTCACTTCTCCACGTCCACTAGGGAATATCCTAGTCCAGGCAACAGAAAAGCGATAGGCTTTTAAGCCCTGTTCCTTCATTAACGCTATATCTTCTTTATATCGATGATAATGGTCAACAGCTACATCCCCATTTGTTCCTTTAAAAGTTTTCCCTGGAATGCGCACAAATTCGTCCCATACTGATACGCCTTTGCCATCTTCCTGCCAAGCGCCTTCTACCTGATATGCTGCAGAAGCTGAACCCCACAGAAAATCTTTTGGAAATTTTTTAAGTTGTTTATGTTCCAATTCTCAGACCTCCATCTAGTTTTTGACCAATCCGTATTTTCACTTACTCTGGATTCTATCTGCTCTGTTTCAACTATTATTAATTACTGCTTACTATCTCTTATTGTCAGATATAAGCTAATCATTACAAAAAATTGACTAGTCATTATGATTGTAGCTTCTTTTGATCTTACAATCAACTGTTTATTCTTACTTATTTTTAGAGCTGTACATTTTAAACCAGCCAGTTTCCAACGAGCATTCAGCCAGATTAAGTTCGTAACCTTATTTGCAGAAAAAAGATTTATCTGCAATAATTTATGTTTCCAAAAATAGACTCTGAAATTCTGAATTTTTTATTCTAATCCATCAGTCTGATTATTTATGTAAAGTTCAGTCAGTAAGAAATCTTTCTATTCGATCAAAAGAATATTCTATTTGAAAAAGCTTGGATATTCCCATTGACTCCTTACCAACATACAGATGCCCTCCACAGCATCCGGTAGTCCATGTCAGATCCCCCAGAGCTAGATAAACCGCTTCTGTCGGCAACTCTTTTTCTCCCACTTTTTGGCGAATTAATCCACAGCAGGAATAAGGTATATTGGTATATTCTTCTACTGGAACATGAAGTTCTTTTAGCCAGCATAAGAATATGGTGCAGATTATTCTTTTTCTGGATTGATCAACAGCTTTTTCAGAACCCTACGTAATGAAACCCACGTTGTTTCCCCTACTCCCTAGTTTAATAAAATGAATACTGTATAATGAAAGCCTTCTTTAACTACTGATAACGCTGAAGAACGTACCCAAAATTTCGGTCAGGTACCCAGTGCTTTTACAAGAATTATTGATGCTGCTTCTAATGAAAAGTTGATTCGCTATGATTTAGGTGAAGATTTTTCTATTGAAACAGCAATTGTTGCAGGAGAATTATATCGTCATAACCGCAAATGGAAACTCACTGCAATCGGTAGCAGTTATCAAGATGGTCTTACAGCATTAGTTCAAGTATATGGATTAGATATGGGTTAGACATGCAATAACAGTTGCTATATAATTAACTTCAAGACTTGGGAGGCGGGACAAAAGCAATCATCTCAGAGAATTAAGAAGGAATATCCGGAAATTGTCAAGGAACACCAGTCATAAAATGAATAGCTGTGAATGGATACCTTCTTGGAGCTGCTCATATTTTCAGTATAGTTCGACTTATTTCCAGAACTGCTGTCTCTACGAGTCCAACGATTCTCGAGACGAAACATTACGCTGTATCCGTTTTTCTGCGTCTATGGTTCTCAACTACACTACACTACACTACACTTCGTTTCGATCTCATCAATTTCTAAATGGCAGAGCTGCTAAGAATTGAAGGACTTCGTTCCAATCCTCGAAGCATGGAGGTGCTTTGTTCCTACGCTCCTACGAATGCTCATCACATGTCTGAAGGGCAAGTAAGAATGTGCTCCTACACTTCTTACGAATGCTCAGATCATACAAAGACTGGAACACCGTTCATTCGACTTTAGGGGTATCGGACATACTTATATCACAGTCCCACAATGAAAAGGAGAGCCGCAGTCCTTTCTGCTTCCTCTCAGTGGTAGGAGCAGATTAGGAATGGGGACATCGGACCATAATATGACTACAATCTTTTAGAAAGATTATTTTCACAACAAAAAGGAGAGTAACACGTGAACAAAACATTTACTGGTTTAACGGCTGAACAGGTCGAACAATCCCGCAAAGAGCATGGGACAAATGCTTTGACTGAAAAGCAGGCTGAGTCATTTCTTGACAAATTAAAAGGAAATTTTGACGATCCAATTATTAAAATTCTGATCGTTGCGTTGGTACTAAATCTGATTTTTTCTTTTCTTGGTTATGCAGAGTGGTATGAAGCTCTGGGAATTGCAATTGCTGTTTTACTAGCAACATTGATTGGAACATGGAGCGAATACTCAAATGAAAGTGCCTTCCAAAAACTACAGGAGGATGCTTCTAAAATTGTTGTAAAAGTCTATCGTGATGGTCATGTTGCTGAAATTAAAATTGATGACATTGTTCAGGGAGATGAAATTATTTTGCAGACAGGAGATAAAATTCCTGCTGACGGACTCTTGCTTGATGGTGATTTGAAAGTAGACCAGGCTTCTCTGAACGGAGAATCTGATGAAGCTAAAAAAATCCCTCTTCCTAAAGGCGGGATCTATGAAGATGGTGATACCTTTGATGAACATGCATTGTTCCGTGGTGCAGTTATTACTTCTGGTGAAGCGGTAATGAAGGTGACAAAAATTGGAGATGCATCCTTCTTCGGACAAATGGCTTCTGAGCTTACCATTGATGAGCGTGAGTCTCCATTGAAGTTAAAGCTTGCCGGTCTGGCTGATACAATTTCTAAAGTTGGTTATACTGGCGGTATATTGATTTTTGCAGCCTTTATGATTAACCGCATCCTAGTACAGAACAGTTTTGATGGAGCTCAAATTTCTGAATACTTCTCAAATCTTGGTGCTTTCGGAAATGATATCGTTGAAGCTTTCATTCTTGCAGTAATTATTATCGTTGTTGCTGTTCCCGAAGGATTACCAATGATGATTGCCATGGTACTTTCCCAAAATATGAAGAAAATGCTTCGCAACAATATTCTGGTTCGTAAACTGGAAGGGATCGAAACAAGCGGAAGCTTGAACATGCTGTTTTCTGATAAAACAGGAACAATCACAAAAGGAAAATTGGATGTCGTTTCCTTTATTAATGGTGCGAATGACAATTTTGATACATTGGCTGATGTTCCGGAGAAACTGCAAAAAATTATCAGCAGTGCTGTTATCAACAACACAAATGCAGTAATTTCTGAAGACAGTAACGGAAATGTATTGATTATCGGAGGGAATCCAACAGAGAAAGCCGTTCTTGCATTTGTAGAAAAAAATGAAAATGTTCGTGCAACTTTGGAACATGTTTCAGTAATCCCTTTTTCATCTGCCAGAAAGTTTTCAGCAACACAAGTAGCAGGTGACTGGAATACAACCTTGATCAAAGGAGCTCCTGAAATGATCCTGCCAAACTGTTCTGCTTACTATGATACAGATGGACATAAACAGCCTTTTACAAAACAAACAGTTCTGGAAACAGAAATTAATGAATTGGCAGAACGATCTATTCGTGTACTGCTTTTAGCAACTACAGAAGACATCATTACAGAAGAAAGTCTGCCAAATGACTATACGTTAATCGGCATTCTGGCAATCCGTGATGACGTACGTCCAGAAGCCATTGAAGCAATCGAAGAAGTTCATCAAGCAGGCGTACAGGTAGTTATGATTACTGGGGACCGTAAAGAAACAGCAATCGCCATTGCCAAAGATGCTAAAATTTTGACTGCAGATAACGAGGTTGTTCTGACTTCTCAGGAATTAAATGAAATGCCGGATGAAGAAGTAAAATCTATTCTTCCAAATATTCGCGTCATCGCCCGTGCATTGCCAACTGATAAATCTCGTCTGGTTCGTCTGTCACAGGAAATCGGCTTAGTAGTCGGAATGACTGGTGACGGTGTAAATGACAGTCCAGCCCTAAAACGTGCTGACGTCGGCTTCGCAATGGGCAGCGGAACCGAAGTTGCGAAAGAAGCCGGAGACATTGTTATTCTTGATGATAACTTTAAATCTATCGCTCAAGCCATTTTGTTTGGTCGTACGATTTATCGTTCCATTCAGAAGTTCATTGTGTTCCAACTGACATTAAATGTTGGTGCTTTATTAATCAGTTTCATTGCTCCGTTTATCGGTATTGATCATCCGCTGACCATCACCCAAATGCTATGGGTTAACCTGGTAATGGATACACTGGCTGCTTTGGCATTCGGTGCCGAACCAACCCTGAAGCGTTATATGAGAGAGAAGCCAAAACGTCGTGATGAAAATATTGTGACCCCCTCTATGTTAGCTGCTTTTGTTTTTGAAGGTGTAATAATTACAGGGATTGGTCTTTGGATGTTGAAAGGAACCTTCTTATCTCAGTATTTCACCAGCGGAACAGGCAATATTGCACTTTACACAGGATTCTTCTCATTCTTTATTCTGTATGCTGTGTTTAATGGTTTCAATGTCAGAACAGAGAAATTGAACATCTTTGATAACCTGAACAGAAATAAAATGTTCCTGCGTATCATGATATTGATTATCGTTGTTCAGATTCTAATGACCTTTGTCGGCGGAGCAATTTTGAGAACTACTCCGCTGAGTGTTACAGAATGGGCAATTGTCCTAGGACTTTCCATAGCGGCAATTCCAATTGATATGCTGCGAAAAGTCGTGTCAAAAGTAATTAACAAATAAGTATTAGATAGAAAAAATAAGCGCAGGTTTCTGTTTATTTGCCAGCAGAAACCTGCGCTTTAATTTTGCGCTTACTGAAAAAGGCGCTGCAATTAATAATGTTAGTGAGCTATCATCGGCATCTTTTATTTACACTAGAAAAGACACCTTGAATTCCTTTAAATTAACGTCAACTAAAACCAATTTAAAGATAAATCAAAATGTCTCACCTAAGAGAATTTTTTTCAAAGAACAATTCCTAATAATATCTATTCTTTATAAAATTCATTTTGCAAAATCATATAGTAAATAATCCTCCTAATCAAATGAGCAACAACATTGTTCTGATGAACATCCATACCAGCACAACATTCATAAATGATTTCCATAAAAAGCACTCCTTCATCAAAAGCAGGAAAGGAGTGCCTTATTTCTTATTCTATCAAATTTTTATACACATACTTATAGGCTATATTTCAGGATTATCAAGAGATAAAGCAAGTTAATTTGACATTCAGCATATATTACTTTCCAAAAATCGTATCGACTTTTCCCCTCTACATCTTGAATATACTGCACCTTTCATTATTCAAGACAAACGAGTAGTACGAGTTTATGAATGTTTGACATGGAGCCTCTACTTGCCTTTTCTATTCGATTTCTTCTGACAATACCCGTTAACAACCAATCTTTTTTACTCTTCAAAGACCAAGGGATTATTCTTCTTCAATTGTATCAATTTGCTTAATGTGCTCGAATTCTTTTGGAATTTTATCAGATTCATAACTGATAATATATTCACCATTAACATACATATCATAGTTACTGCCGTTTTTAACAAAAAAACTATTTTTCGTTGATATGTCGTAGGTTACAGATTCTGTCTCACGATCTACTGCATAAGGTTCAAAGATAACAGCACTAGACAAAAAGAATAACACCACAATTATTCCCATGAGTATTTCAACTGATAGTTTATTTTTTTGACCACTTAAAATACATTTAGATCTTTGCAATAACTTAGAAGACGATTTTGATGAAAAATTAAAATATACATTCTTATTGAAAGAGTAATTTTGGTTTTCACTCTGAAGTTTACTTACTTTTATCAAGGTCTCAACATACTCGATTTTTTGAGCTTCATCAAAAGTATGTATTACATTCGAATCCACTCTAATTTCCAATATTTGATTCATTCTATCCCTGAATAGATAAATTAAAGGATTCCACCAGTAAATAATTGAAATTAAAGAGTACACATACTTTATATATAAATCCAAATTTGAAATATGTGTAAGCTCGTGGGATAAAATCAGCTCTTTCTCTCTAGCTGTAAAACAATTTTTAGGAAGAACAATAATCGGTGAAAATACTCCTATCACTGATGGAGGGATACGTTCATCTACAAAAAGAATCTTTAATGATTTATCTTTATAATGAATTTGATCTGAATCTGAACAAAGACGAGAGAAAGATTTTATCTTAAAATATGACCTTATAAATCTGATAAGCTTTATACTCAAAACGAATAGCCAAACAAAAAGTAAAACGGATGACAGTGACACTGCAATATCACTCCAGAGGGTAACTATTTTATATGCTAACAACTTATTTATTGCTGGTAAGAGAACCCTCGAAGGTAAAGTTATTGTGTGAAAAAATTCAAAAGGAATTACTAATCTTAAAATAAAAAGAGCACTAAAAATATAAAGAACATTAGAACTGACTAGTCTGCTATCCCCCAGATATCTCATTAACAAAAAAATTAAAATTAGAATTATTGAATTCCCAAATTGAAAAGTCATAAACGAAGACAGTGATAAATGCAAAATACTCACTCCAGTTCTTTCTTCTTCGATCTAATTAAATCTTCAATTGCCTTTATTTCCTCTACCTCATCATTTTTAGCGCGAGATCCCAAAAATTGAGAAATCAGTTCTGTTAATTTGATATCCTCAAATTGATTAAGAATAAACTCTTCTTTACTTATTGAAAAGGTATAACTTCTTGTTAAAACAGTTCCACTATATACAATATCCGATACCTTTGCCAATCCCTTATTCATCAACTTCTTCAAAGTAACTTGAACTGTACTCATCACTAATGTAGTATCAATCTCACAAATTTGTTTTGCTGTTACAGGTACATTCTTTTTCCATAAAATATTAAGTACTTGCTGTTCTTTCGGATTAATTTTCATCTTTTCCATACCGTATTCCTCTCAACTACCTAAAAGGTTTGTAATTATCATACTGCCAATATCCAGTTCCCCATCCATTTTTGCTTAGAATAATTATATTTTCTTTTATACATCTTACCGTTTTTAGTCTTATATCGCCAACCAATAATATCAGCACGAGTTTGAACGATTGATTGCTTACTCTCAACTGCCTCAGCAAAAACTTCCTTCCCAAAAAAGGAGCCGAATACTGTTAATAAGCACATAGCTATAAACAACTTTTTCTTCATTTTTTTGAGCTCCCATTCTTACTGTTACAACTATTTTTATAATTGGATTAAATCACATAAACTATATTTTGTAAACAAAAAAATAACGTCTGTTTTTCACTATTTTCTCTATATTTTTCTGCTATACCAAATAGTTTCCTTGCTCTGATATCATTGCTGCGCACAAAATAAATAACTTCAGGTTCTGATAATATTCAACGTTCTCACTGCAATGCCCTTATAAACAATATTATTAGTTATTATAATTATTCTGTATCATAGAAAAGGTCACCAGATTTTTTTATTTACGCTTTTGTTATATCCAAACCATAATGATTTCACTCAGTTATTTACTAATAACAGCTTACCATTCTCAAGTATGAATTGAGCATCACAAATCTTTGCCACAGCATCACTATGAGTAACCATTATCAGTCTGGCTCCAGTCTGCTTGATTCTTTCAAGAAGTGCCAGTATCTCCTGCTCTGTCTTTTCATCTAAAGCCCCTGTAGGCTCATCAGCTAGTAAAACTTTGGGTTTCTTTATCAAAGCTCTGGCAATTGCCACTCTTTGTGCTTCTCCACCGGAAATTTCTGATATTTTTTTTAAGCCATAATTTGAAAGTCCAACTAAATCAAGTAGTTTATTTACTTTCTGGGTATTTTTCTTTCTTCCCAAAGTAAGCTGAATATTTGCACTTACATTTCTATCCTCTAGTAAATTATAATTTTGAGTTATGAGCCCAATATTCTTTTTCCTAAATTCAATATTTTTCGACGTACTTTTACTAACTATTTTGTTTTCAAATGTATAGACTCCATCATACACTGTATCTAAACCAGCCAAAAGTTTTAAAAGTGTCGTTTTCCCCGATCCGCTGCGTCCAGTTATAGCAACTGAGCGATATTCCCCTAAAGAGAATTCCATATTATCGAAAAGTAATATTTGGGTTTTAGGAATTGTTTTTCTTATACCATGTAAATCAATCAAGTGTCATAACTCCCTTCTTTTAATAAAAATCAGAAAAGCTTAAATGTACATCTTTCTTCAAGAACATGACCATCAAAGAATAGTCAAAAATCAGAAAACCAAAAGTGCTGAGTAAGACAATTAAAAAAATTGGCATATTTTTAATAGGCATCACAAGAAAACAAAAACTAAAAATTAATGAAACAAGAACATTACCAAAGACCACATCATTAAAAAGTAATGACTTTATCTTTTTTATTGACTCACCATTAAAATAAGCGATAGCGTATCTTTTTCTTCTCTGATTATAAATTTTGTAAGTAAGAAATATCATTATATTTAAAATAGATAAGGTTATGAAAATAAGAATCCAGTACAATAATGTTCGATTCGTGTTGATAAGCCCGTACATCCGATGATACTGCAAAGTGAAAGCGGGAATATCCAAGAGGGTATAGTCGTAAAAATCGGATTTTTTTGCAATACTCGACAACAAATTATTCAAATAATCAAAATTTTGTCCCTGTTTGATAATAATGTCCCCACCTATCATAGCAAAATACAAAATGCCTAAAAATTCTTTATTACTTTCAGTAACATCCAGCAACTTTTCTGGATAAGGAACGATTATATAATTATCCAAATATTTATTAATGTCATTTTTATAAAAGACAGAAGTATCTTTCTCCAAAAAACCTGCAACTTTAAATTTATATTCTTTAGTATAAAAAATTCCGCTCAAAACTTCATTTAAATTATAGATCTTTTTGTAATCCGCTCCCAGAAGAATTGGCAGCGTATCTTGTTCTAAACTCAATTCATGCCAAAAATCACTGGAACCTTGCTCAAGCTGAATATTATAGAAATCAAAAAAATGTTTGTTCATTTGGAATGCCTTTATATCTGAAACCGTAATATTGGTAATTGGATCAAGATAGCTATCGACAATTTCTACTTCGCTTCCCATCCCATAGCGTTCGTTAAATTCTATTCCTCCTCGAAAATTTTTGAGCTGTAAAGGCTGATCAAACGACGATGCAAAATTCAGGGCTTCATTTCTATTTAATAGATTATAAAACGTTTTTACTGTTTCCAAAGATGCTCGGGATTGCCTAAAATTATAAAAATCGTCTGGATCAAATAATGTATCCACCATGGCAAACATCTTATTCTCTGTACCTTCCTTCACTGTATAGTGAAGCTGCCTATTTATGTTGCTTGAAAAGGAAAAAAATATATAGAGTAAAAAAAGAAGCAGAAGCAATATGCTGGATTTCAATAAAATTAAAAGACCATTTCTCTTGAGATTATAAATTAATTCCATTTCTTAATTTCCCCTCTCCCTTTACAAAAAAAACTGTAAAAATAATTAATAAGAAAACACTTTCAGAACAAAACAGCTTTGTCAAAAAGTAATAATCAACAGAGATATCTCTTAATAAATAAGAAGAAAGCAGATTGGGAATGCCTGCGCACAGGCTGATTATAAGTAAATAGCTGCTGCATTTACTATATCTTTTAAGTGTCGACAGACCTAAAATATAATTCACTTCGTTTTCTTTTTTCAAATCCATATACACAATATAAGCCATCAGAACACTGCTCATTAAAATAATGACTAAACTTAGCCCATAAATAATTGGGGAAAAGAAATCGCTGTTTATTTTTCTGTCAAGTCCAATATTATTTTGATAGTAGTCTTTTTTCTCATAATATGCCTTATAATTATTTCCAATTTTTGTGCCATCTACTGTTAAAAATTTCTTTGCAGAATCAAATACTGCTGAATCATTAATTAAAACGGAATTATCTAAAAAGCTGGGTCTACTGTATCCCAAATACCCAATCACCTTATAGCTCACATTATTATAGACATAGTACTCTCTTCCACCGTTTTCAACAACAACCACTTCATTGCCAACTAATGCTTCTTTAGAATTGGGTATTGAGAAAAATTTACCTTTACTTAAAGGAAATAGCTTGTTTGAATAATCTTTGGAAAAATATCCTCTAACTATATCTGTATTATTACTTTCCAAGGGTACAAAAACCGCTAAATCATCTACATCTTTGAATGTATTGTCCACTATTGTTTCAAAATTGTCTTTGACAAACAGATGCTCAATTGAATACAAGTCGTTACTCTCTAAAAATAATTTAGTTTGTCTTACGTGATACTCATTTACCAACGTAAGTAAAAAGTATGTACTAAAAACTAAGAAAATAGAAATGAGCATATTTTTATTTTTCATGAATACACCTCTATAATTAAAATCATCCTAATTTATTTTTCTTGATTAAACACAATTGGAGTTAGAAAACTTTATTTCTCCTAACCCCAATAACACTATTCTCATGTCAAAAAAATACTAATTAAATATCTTATCTCCCATAGTAAGTTCTTGCAGCAGCTGTATCCCCTCCATATGCAGGTTTAAACCAAGGAGATATAGCTTCCGTACCACTAGTTCCCCATCTTCTTCCGGAAGTGTTGACCACTGCCCCTGTCCAATATCTTTCCATTTGTGCAGTGGTATAGTGAAACACGCCACTCCATGTAGTCCATCCATGCGCTCGGGAACAGGTAGTTCCACCCATTACTTTTGTTTCTCTTTTCCCTGTATGCCTGGCTGTACTACGAGTTAAAAACTCATTGTAATTAGTATAACTTCCTGTTTCTTCACTCCAGCCGCCAACTTCTTCTGCACTAACAGCCAAAGGTAAAAGTACTCCTCCAACAGCAAAAAAGACAGCAACTGATAAAAAAAACTTTTTCATTCATAAGACCTTCTTTCTATCGGTATAACAAAATATTATCATCAATACATTTTTTTGTAAACTAAGTATTTAAAAATACAAAACAAATACATAGTTATTGATCAGAAAATTTGCAATTGATACGCAATAATCATGTATTTTTTTAACTAACTATCTGCTATCAACAAGAGTGAACGGAAAGTAACAGGGATATTTTGGAGGCAGAAAATCAATGATATTACAAAATTTCATAAATTAATTTTTTATACCTTCGGTCTCACGTTTTATATAGTATTCGTATTTCATCTTTTTGATACCATTGGTAGTATTCGCATCAAGAGACGACTTCGTGCCTTAAATTTCTAATTGAGCTATCGTCAATCACTTTTTCACACGTACAAATTCCTTATGTTGTAATTTATATTTAGTACCACAACTAAAACAAATCATTTCTTTATTTGCTTTTCGTTCAGCTTTTTTACCACAATCACAATCTACATACCAAGGAATATCTCTAAACTTATAATAATCATTTTTAATAGGTTTTCCTAAGGTATTATAAATGGTTCTATTCAGCATATAAAAACCTCCCTTTTTTATGATAGCCTTGCAAACAACTTGAAAAGTGTACTAAATGAAACATAAAAATATAACTGGGAAGATCAACAATAAAATTAATGGAATCAAAGTTTGAACTGGATCTGACAAGATTGATGCTGCAATCTCTATACTAAATTGTTCGAAAGGAGATACTGGATTCTCTTCTAACAATACTCCATCAACTGTTTTTGCTTCTCTCGTTAAGTTCATCTTCTTCAAAAGAGTAGGAACTTCGTTAAATGTTTGAGTGTTTACAAGCCTTCCTTGAACGAGTCGACGAAACCGAGTCCCAACATTTCCTTCACATCGAATTAGAGTTACAATTGAGTGCTCTCCCATAGACTGATTTTCAATATATTCTACTTCACTGTCTTCAATTATTTTGTTCTCTATCACTTCGTACACATAGACATTCTGAAAGTCAGTTGTATAAATTAGTATACAATTATGAAAAACATTAATTTTTATTATTAATTTCACTACAATAGGATACTATAACAAAAACATTGGTATAGATAGTGATCAATTTAAAATATATTTGTTAACTATCAATATTTCTAGTACTATAACAAAAATAAACGGCCTCCTTTTCTAAAACAAACAGGAACCACACAACTATTTTATCTCTAAAATAGTTGTGTGGTTTTCAAATTTAATTTTTCTTAGAACAAAAATATTTTAGCCCATTGTCAATGAATATTAGTGATAAGAATTCAATGATCTAAAGAAAGTAGATACGAGGGACTATGCCAAAGTAAATGAGTCTGGGACAATAGTCCGTCCTCAAAAAGAAAACACGCTCGATTTTGGCAATAATCATCAAAATCGAGCGTGTTCTTTCTTTTTTACGTATCTTCCTCTCCATATATTTTCCCAATTTCCT